>CALGJW010000431.1 GCA_937930025.1 uncultured Saprospiraceae bacterium
CGAAATTGTCAAGCATAATTCTATCCACATTCCCAACAGCTAACACCTCATCTAATTCTTCCAGATTTCTTACCTCTACTGTAAGCTTAAGCCCTAGGTTTTTTTCTTTGTTATAAGCTTGAACACGCTCGATAGCTTGGGTTATTCCACCGCAGGCATCAATATGGTTGTCTTTAATCATAAAGCGATCATATAAGCCATCTCTGTAATTCGCACAACCTCCAAGTCTAACCGCCCATTTTTCTAGGAATCGTAATAATGGGGTAGTCTTTCTCGTATCCAATATAGTTACTGGCAAGTCTTCAACCTCAAATTTAAATCTATTGGACATGGAAGCAATCCCTGAAAGACGTTGCATAGTGTTTAAGGCCAATCGCTCAGCTCTTAACATTGCTTGAGCATTACATTCTACTTCAAAAGCAATATTGCCATAGTCAACTGGAGCACCATCTTCAACGTAAGTCTTAAATACATTAGTTGGGTCAACATGATCGAAAATAGCTTTTGCTACTGCTATTCCCGCAATAACACCACTATCTTTAACTATTAGCTTAGATTTCGTTCTGGCGTCAGTTGGAATACAAGCCAATGAGGTATGATCTCCGCTTTTGACGTCCTCATCTAGTCCTCTGACTATAAAATTTTGCATTAATTCCTGTGAAGGTGTGGCAATTACCATTTGTTCTGAGTTTGCTAGTTCTAAATTCATAGGTTTTGACATTTGCATTATTTATTAATACATATGCAAATTTATTACCAAATATAACTGTCTTCCACCGAGGAGCTGAAATCTCTTTGTTTAAAGGCAAACAAAATGGTTAAGATCATGCAATCTTAACCATTTTGACATATTACAAGCCGACTTAGAATAAAACTCCGATTCGTATAGTCAGCACATTCATTTTTGCCTTAGAATCTTCTTTTTCAGCCGTTGGTAAATCTGAAGGAGTGGTATATGAGGTATCATTATCCTTAGTGATATCTATAAAGGAGGTTTGAAAGGCTAATCCGCCTATTAAAGATATATTTTCCCCAATACTATATTCTAAGCCTCCACCCATCCCAAGTGACATAGTCAAAAAGTTCACATCCTTGCGAATGTCTTCATCTACGGTATTTAAAGTCTCTGTAGTTCCATTAATATTTCGAGTAGCTTCAATATCTCCTTTGGCCTGGGTTAGGATTCCTAAGGTAATTGATGGGATGTCAAGATAATATCTTACATATCCGAATTCCTGTGTTCTCATCCTAAAAGTAACTGGAATTTCAAGGTATTGAAGCCCAAATTTAAGGTCAGCGTTTGCCGGTAATACAACGAAATCGGGATTTGTTATGGACTTTGGCCAATAAGTGCCCGTTCCCTGATATTTCAATGTTCCGCCATGATTGAATGCGAAATTCAGTCCGAAGGTAAATCCATAATTTTCCTGAAAATATTTTTCACCAACTAAACCAAGCTTTAGACCCAAATTGGATCCATTGCCATTTATGGTGTTGTCGTTAGTATTCATCCAACTAAAGGATGGGCTGGTTTGAAATCCAAACCTAAAATCTCCTTGAGCGAAGGAATTAGAAGAAACTACTACAAGTAAGGTTAGTACAACAATAATTTTTTTCATGCTAATGCTGTTTAGATATTGACTGCAAAAGTATTATGATTTGAGCAACAAATAGCTAAGAACGAAAAAAAGATAAATTTGTGCTCTTCAAAATGGATTTTGTGAACGTTTTAACGCAAAATATGACTAAAAATTCCAAATATTTCCTATTCCTAGGCCTAATTCTTCTATTTCAAATAGCGTGTAAGGTGGAAGAGACTAAATTTATTCCTCAGGTATCTACTGAAGGTATTGAGTTGCAAATCAATCGATTCGAGCAAAGTCTGCTCAAAATGGATACATCCATCCTAGAAATTGAAAAGGAGCGTTTAGCCAAAGAATATCCGCTTTTTCTAAATGAAATCTTCTTGTCTAGAATAATTCCAGTGCTTCAGGATCCAAAAATATTCAAACAATTTATTCAAGCTGAACAAGTTAGAGGCCTTTTGGATACTTGCGCTACAGTCTATTCTGACTTGTCAAAGGAAAAGAAAGAACTAGAACAGGCATTTGCTTTTTACCAGTATTATTTCCCGAATGGGAAAATACCTGATATCGTCACCTTCACATCGGAATATACCTTAGGCAATTTTTCCTACGAAGATTCATTAGTGGGTATTGGCTTAGATTTTTTCCTTGGTGAAGATCACATAGGATATAGCCCTGATTTTTTCCCTAAATATATTAGAAACACAATGTCTAGAGAGTATATGGTATCAAAAACTGTAAAGACATTGGTCTCAGACTTAGTGGGAAGTTCCGGTAAAAGTCGATTGATAGATATTATGGTTAACAATGGAAAAATGCTTTATATAACCGATCTTTTTTTGCCGTACGAGGCAGACAGTATCAAATTAGAGTATACCGCAAATCAAGTGGATTGGGTGAAAAACAACGAGCAAAAAATGTGGGCCTTTTTCTTAGATGAAGAATTGTTATATAAAACGAATCAAAAGGATTTTCAAAAATTCATAGGACCAAGCCCTAATTCTCCTGGGATGCCTGACGAAGCCCCAGGAAGAACGGCGAATTATATTGGTTTACAAATAGTAGAAGCCTATATGAATCGTTTTCCAGAGACGACAATTCAAGCGTTAATTGATATTAAAGATGGACAAGAGATGCTGACTAAGTCCAAGTATAAACCCAAACGATAAAGATTTAAGCAACAAAAAATCTCAAGTTAACCAGCTGAAATAACCGTCAAATCTATTTTTTGGATTAATAATTAGCCATATTGGCTATCTTTACTACTTGTAACAAGCGTTATGAACGCTGCATTTTGATGTTAAAACACAGAAATTATGTCCGCAAGAGCGATTCCGTTAGTTGATTTATCTTCATTCGTAAATGGAGATGCTGATCAAAGAGCTGCATTTGTAGAAAAACTTGGGAAAGCTTTTCATGAAATTGGGTTCGTGGGAGTTATCAACCATGGAATACCAAAATCGTTGATTGAAGAATTCTACAACACCTCAAAGGCATTTTTTGGCAAATCCGTTGAGGTAAAGAGAAAATATGAAGTACCGGGTTTAGCAGGACAAAGAGGGTATACCTCTTTTGGAAAAGAGCATGCTAAGCAATCTGAGGTAGCGGATTTGAAAGAATTTTTTCAAATAGGACAGACAGTTTTGGATGGAGATCAAATAAAATCTCAATATCCAGATAATGTCATGGTAGCCGAAGAGCCACGATTTGGAGAAAGTGGAAATGAGCTATATGCTGCCTTTGAAAAAGCTGGAGCTCAATTACTCAAGGCAATAGCTATTTATCTTGACCTTGGGGAAGATTATTTTGATAAAAAAATACATAACGGCAATTCAATACTTAGAGCGATTCATTATCCTCCAATCAGAAAGGAACCGGAAACTGCTATTCGCGCCGAACAACATGAAGATATCAACTTGATTACTTTATTGGTTGGAGCATCAGCAGGGGGGCTTCAATTGTTGAACATGGAGAATAAATGGATGGATATTCAGCCAGAGGATGACGAAATTGTGATCAATGTGGGAGATATGCTCCAAAGGCTAACAAACAATTATTTAAAATCTACAACACACAGGGTTGTAAATCCTCCAAAAGAACTTTGGCATATGCCAAGACTGTCCATACCTTTTTTCTTACATCCTAGAAGTAATATGGATTTAACTTGTTTGGACAAATGTGTTACAGAACAGACTCCACTGGCTTATGAACCAATTACTGCAGGGGAGTATTTAGATGAACGATTAAGAGAAATTGGACTTAAGAAATAAACTTTGGTCTTGAATAAACTATTATAGGTCAGATTTCGTCTATAATGTGGAATACGAGGCTTATTTTTACACTTCAAATAGAATGATATGATAACATTAGTAGGATTTTTAGGAGGCTGGGAGTTAATTGCTGTCATTTTCGCAATAGTCCTTCTTTTTGGAGGTAAGAAAATTCCTGAGTTAATGAAAGGACTAGGTAAAGGAATTCGTGAGTTCAATAATGCTAAAGCAACCATTGAATCTGAAATAAAGGAAGGCATGAAAGATGCCGACAAAAAGAAAATAGAAGACGGTAAGGCAGAGTAATCTATGATTCTTTATTCGATGAAATGGGCGGACTTTTTTAGAAAGGTCAGCCCATTTTTATTTTATTCCCTTTTTAAGTAAAGATGATTTTATACCCCTTTATTATTTTTTATTTGAAAAGGTCTTTGCTACCTTAATGGTTGCGATGTAATAAATTATGAAAAAGAGTCTATTTTTTTTCATCTCATTGGTTTGCTTAATTTGGGCGTGCACCAATGAAGCAGAAACTTTAAAAACAAAACCACTTAAGACCAACAACCTGAGGGTTGACTCTTTGGATTTTGAAGTGCTGCACATTGATGTCTTAATCGCAGATTCCTTATTGGCCTATAATCAACTTGATCAGGCATTTTCAATTTATGATTCCCTTCTTTCCGTCCGGCTAGATGATCCTTATTTAGAGCAATACATCTTAGGTCAATCCTTGAGAAAAGGTTTGAGAAATATGCCGGATAGCTTATTTCAAATCAAGTTTAAAGAAGTGCAAGAGGGATTAGACAAGTTACTAAGGCCAGTTACTTGTTTAGAAGTACAAAAAGCTTTTTTGGAGGGGTATTGGCAGTCTAATTCTCAACAGAATCATAGCGTTATGGACAACAAATTGAATTTTGTTAAAAACTTGCCTACGCTAAATTATCCAGTACAATTTTCTACTTTGCTTTTTGAAATATATGGCCTTTTGGGTAATTCATTTGCATTTTTAGCCATTGACCATTATCGTTCAAGGGATTATCTGATGACTCAAGAAGCTATGTTATCCGGCAATGCTTTTGTTTCTCCTCGCCAGATTGGTTTGCTTTATTATGCTCTTTCTAGCAGCTCCTATTTTTTAGATGATTTCGAATTGGCAGTTGAATATGGCCTAAAAAGCCAATCCTATTTCAAGGCAATTGGAGACAAAAGATTACTTGGCTTTGCAACATCTATAACACTCAATAACTATCCGGAATTAGGGGATTCTGTCGCTGCAGATAAAACTTTTGCAGATTTAAAATCAATTATTGATGCAGGGGATTTACCAAAGCCTTTAGCATATTTATTTTTACTAAATTATGCTGGGGTTTCCTACGAATCAGATGATGTTCATAGATTTGAAATGGCATTGAACGAAGCCAGTAAATATCTTCCAGAAAATGATACCCTTAACTTAACGAAGTTCATCGAACGTAAAGCTTGGCTAAAAGAAGAGAAGGGGAGGTTTGATGAAGCGGTCAAATTGCAAAAAAATGCAATTGAGATTTATAGTCAATTTTCGGAGAAAGATGAATTTCAGCTTTCAACTTATTTAAGCAATTTGGGTGTATTGTATAAAAATTATGAAAAGTTTGATTCTTCTATTTTTTATTTGCATAAAGGAATTGAACTTGAATTGCAACAAAAAATTTCGCTTACAGATAGCCCGAAAGCAGAAATAAATTTCACTGCAGAAAATTTGTATATAAATTTCCAAAACATAGCAGCTAGTCTTCAACGATCTAGTTTTCCTACTGGAGATAGTTTAAGAAATTTGCAGCTAGCGAACAAATATTATGACCAAATTTTATTGGACTGGAATTTGTTGGGCGATCAGACTGAAGCGGGTATGCTTCGCAATCTTGATGAGCTCAATGATTTAATTAAAGAAACCATTCATTGTAAATATAAAATTGGCCGAATCGATAAGCTTGACTTAAACGTCATTTATAAATTAATGGAAAAAGGAAAAGCTATCCTTTTACAAAAATCAGTTTACAGAAGAGCGATGGCTGATCAATATGGAATTCCAGATAGCATTTTTCAAAATTTATTGGACATCGAAGAAGAAATGGCAAGTATCCAAACTATTGGAGCAGCGGAGGAGAATCTTAGCGCTTCGCTTTATTTAGATCTAAACATACAAAAAGAAAAAATTCAGAACCAAATTGAAGAATTCTATCCCAACTATTTTAACGCAATAGCTGCACCTGTTCACACTAGTTTAGTTGAGTTACAGTCAAAATTATCTAAAGGTGAAGCTGTTTTGGAATATTCTAGCTCTGATTTAGGCACCTTTGTTTTGGGGATTACTTCCAATAATGTAAGATTGAAATTTATTCCTACTTCAGATTCCTTGAATGTTTTGATTAGTAATTTTTTAAAGCTATTAAGTAAAAAACCATCCGGAGATATTATTAAACTATCTAAAGAATACGCAAGTTATGCTTACACTTTAGATTCTCTTCTAATTGGGGATATTTTTCAAGAAGAGCATATTGAGTCCTTGAATATTATTCCGGATGGAGCCATATCTAGAGTGCCGTTTGAAGCGTTGGTCATTGATTCCTCCTCAAATAATAAAACCTTTTTCGAGCTCAATTATCGAATAAAATCCTTTGCTATTAATTATAGTTTTTCAAGCTCTTTGTTAATTCAAAAAGAAAAAAGGGTGTTGAAAAATCCGAAAATACATTTATTCGCCTTTTCTGATCAAAATGAAGTTAGAAAAATGTCTGTTGATAAGCTGAAAGATGAACTTCCTGCGAGCGGGAGGGAGGTTGATTTAATTAGAAAAATTTTGGAAAGCTATTCTATATCTTCATACAAGGGTCAGAGATGTACAAAGTATAATTTTGAAAATTCATTGGCATTGGCAGATGTATTACACTTAGCCGTTCACGGGAATGCAGATGATGAAAATAGATATGGGAATCGACTGATGTTTAAGAATGCAGAAACTACCTCTGAAATA
>CALGJW010000432.1 GCA_937930025.1 uncultured Saprospiraceae bacterium
GCCTTTGTGGCAAAAAAAAATCGTGCTTTTTCTTCGTGCCTTCGTGCCTTCGTGCCTTCCTCTTCGTGCCTTCGCGCCTTCGTGGCTTCCTCTTCGTGCCTTCGTGCCTTAGTGACTTCCTCTTTGTGCCTTCGTGCTTTAGTGGCTTCCTCTTCGTGCCTTCTTCTTATTCCAAATTCAACGATGGATTCATAAGTTCAATAAATTTTTCTTCTTTGTTATTGTTCTTGTAAATTAGCAATTGAAATAGAACAGAAAGCGGATGGCGTTTATTATTTGAGAATGATCATTGATGTAAGAGAGCAAGTGGTTAGTTTGTTGAAAAATTAGGAGGTGACTAAATTGCGAAAGTTAAATTCGCGATTCATTACTTAGAAACAGTAAGCTTAGGATTAACCAATCTTCTTAGCAGCAATTGCCACACAATTCCAACGCACAAAGTTCCCTCTAACGTCCAGCGGCTCTTCTATCACCATATCTTCTTTCCAGTCCAATATATTTAATCCTATTTTAATTAGAAACTGATGTATCTTAATGGGCGGATACCAGTCATTCCAGTGCATCGATTTATTAAAATTAAGTGGGGTTACAAGTATTAGGGTCCCGTTTGGCTTGAGCACTCTTTTCATTTCAATCATACACTTGCTAGGGTCATCTAGACGGTCCAAGAGAAAACAATTCAACACTAGGTCTTGGCTGCCATCAGCAAAAGGAAGATCAACTGCTTTGGCTAATCCAAAGTTTAAATTACTCATTTGATATCCTGCCAAATTCATCGTATTCGAAAATCCTTTATTCGATACGTCAATAAAAATATCATTGCCCTCGACCCAAAATTCATGTGCTCGTTTTAACATTTGGTAGCTATAGTCTATTCCCCAGCAATTTGCCATTGGATTGGCCTGTGCTAGGCTTGCAATCCATCTACCCACACCACAGCCAATATCCAATACGTTTGACAAAGTCTGCGTTTTATAATGCGCTACAGCAAAATCTAAAACGGATTGCAAATGGTAATTCCCCCAAAGCTCATCTGCCAAATGTAGCGCGGAGTGTTTGATAACCATGTTGTCATATCTCTCGTATATGTCCTTTTGGAATTCTATTTCGGATTTGTCGTAAAAAAATGGGATTCCTTTGCGCTGGAATACTGGAGATTTCATAGGGTGAAGTTATGAAATCTGGAACAAGTAACGCTTGAAGGCTTAAATCATTTGGTGAAATTTCAAGACGTCAAGGTGGTAATTAAATAAGATTGTTGATGAACGTTCTTGAATTTTGTGCAAACTGTCGCAGGTCGTTAGTCCTTTCCTGCTTACGGTTGCCTATTTATTGCATTAAAAAAATCTATTAATTTTTCTTTGTCCAATTTCCCATTGGTTCTTACACTACTGAACGGGTCAACACCAAAAGGCTGATCGATTCTAATTTGCATTCTATTGGGATATCAGAACGATGTATATAAATTTACATTTTTATAAATTTCTTTCTAAGAATTCCTTCAGAAGTATTGATTGACATAAAATATACTCCATTATTTAAATCATCAATTGGAATATTTTCAATTGCATCATTTACGCCTTTGAATGTACTAACCAAAACTCCTTTTGAATTATAAATTGCGACATGTTCTATTCTAATATTCTGACTTTGAATAGAAATATTACTTACCGCGGGATTAGGGAATAATTCAACTTCAAAATCTGGAATTTCCGAAGCACTCGACACAAAATCATAGCAAAAAGAAATCTCTGTCTTAAAGGTTTCGTAATCCTGATTGGTGATTTCATTTGTAACTCTGCCTATGACTTCTCCTGCAGAATATCTTAAATATCTCAAATTACAATGCCAGAGCATCCATTGGTAATTCAAGTCATTGGCCGAATTAATAAAATTGCCACTATTAAGATTAGCGACTATAGTATCCCCGATTTCAAAAATACCCAATCCCAGCGCACAATTCAAACCATCTTGTCCCAACACATCAATTGTATCTTCGGATATCGTTTTATTTATATTCTCAATAACTTTAAACTTAGCCCAGCTATATTCTGGCATTTCTATTATTTCAACTAAGGCTATATGATCAGAAGTATCAGCATCATGACAAAAAATTGGAACAAAGTCAGAGCAATTACAAGCGATAAGATTGATGTTGGCTATTAAACAAAACAGTAGAAGAAAAGAGGTTTTCATGTTTTCACTTTATTTAGCATTAAATTTAGAATGTTATTACCGAAACACCTAACATTTTACTTTTATCTTTTGTCAGTAAATAGCATTTCAAATTATTTAATAGGGCGTCCGAATGATATGTTTACCAATAACCAATATTAATGTTTGATACCCCTTGAGAATATACTTTACGAAAGTATCGAATGAAAATTCATCCAATTATTTCCCCAAATTTGAAAACTTATTTGCGTATGCTAAATAATTTCCATCGAAATGTTTATCAAAAGGCGATAGGGTGAAAATAATTGCATCTAAAAATGACGTCGTACATGCCAATAGATATAATTATTTTAATTCTA
>CALGJW010000433.1 GCA_937930025.1 uncultured Saprospiraceae bacterium
CTTCAATAATCCAATCATCATGGATCGTTCTAAAATCAATATCATCAGCGCAGTAATCATGTTAATGATCGCCACTGTTATCAGCAAGAGCAAAATTACCCACTCATTAATATCTTGTAACTCTAACCATTCAAAAATGGCCGGGAATTTATCCCGAATGGATTCGCTATAAAGATCACCAGGAATCACATCCAAGTAAATATGTTCATTTATTTTTTCCAAATCTGCTATATCATCGATAAAGACTTCGAAACCCGAGACCTGATGGGACTCCCAATTCAATACGTTTTGTAGCTTGCGGATATCTACCAAAGCAAATTTTTGATCGTACTCCTCCAAGCCAGTTTTATAGATCGCCTCTACCACAAATTTTCTTCGCAACTGATCGCCTTCTTGAAAAAAGTATAATATCATTGATTCGCCGATATCAATTTTTAGTCTATTGGCGGTTTGTTCAGATAGCACTATTCCATTACTTGTAGAATCAGGATGGAGGGTTGGAATTTCTCCTCTTTTGATAAAGTCTTTTAAGCGATTAAAATCGAAGTCGCTTCCATAGCCTTTGAGAATTATTCCCTCGATTTGCTTTTTAGTTTGAATAATCCCTGGGAGTAGTATAAACGATTGTATATGGTCGATCCCTGCATTGGTTTGCATTGGAATCATTTCCCCATATTCTCTTCCCATAAAGCTTCGATAGCCGGGATAGGTTATTTGCTGAAAGGTGTCTAATACTGGATAAAAATCTTGATTTCTATTAATGGGAATCGCCTCGAAGGAACGATTTACATTGGTATCAGTTATATGAATATGTCCCCAAAAACCAAAGATCTTCTGACTAATCTCCTTCTGAAACCCATTAATCAATGAGGAAGCCATGACCATGATACAAATGCTCAAAGCCGTTGCTACTATGGCTATACGAATGATAAATCGAGAAAAGGATTTCTTTCCTTCCCGAGATAATCGCCTAGCTATGAAAATGGGAAAATTCACTCCTTATTTTTTATTGATCGCAAAATAAGTAAAAAGGAGTTCTCTGAGTCAGAGGACTAGGCTTTTGCTAACAATTCCTGTATTTTTGCTCCCTCAAACTAATAACTGCTCAATGTCATTAATAGAAGAACTTACTTGGAGAGGAATGATACACCAAACTACACCTGGTGTTGAAGAATTGTTGGCAAAGGGAAAGGTGACGGCTTATATCGGCTTCGATCCGACCGCACCTTCTATGACCATTGGCAATTTTGTTCAAATCATGCTGCTTAAGTTATTGCAGAAGCATGGACATAGACCGATTGTACTCATGGGTGGAGCCACCGGAAGAATTGGTGACCCGTCCGGCAAGGATAAAGAACGGCAATTGAAGTCCTATGAGGAGTTGGATAAAAATTTGCTCGCTCAAATGGAGCAAGTCAAAAAATTCCTAGATTTCGATGATCCTAAAAATGGCGCCATTTTCGTCAATAATTTGGATCACTACAAGGACATGAACATTTTGGAATTTTTGCGCTCTGTGGGAAAGACATTGACCGTTAATTATATGTCTAGTAAGGAGTCAGTGAAAAAAAGGATTGAAACCGGAATTTCATTCACGGAGTTTAGCTACCAATTACTCCAGGCCTACGATTTCCAATGTCTATACAAGGACCATGGCTGTATGGTGCAAATGGGTGGATCAGACCAGTGGGGTAATATTACTTCTGGTATAGAATTCATTCGTAGAAATTTAAGTGAAAAAGCATTTGCTATTACTACCCCATTATTGACCAAAGCAGATGGTACTAAATTTGGCAAGTCTGAGGCTGGAAATCTATGGTTATCGGAAGACCTAACTTCCGCTTACAAGTTTTACCAATTCTGGATCAATGCAGATGATAAAGATTTACCAAGTTTCACTCGTTACTTTACATTGAAGTCTCAAGAAGAAATTGAGTCAAGGGAAAAAGAGCATGCAGATAATCCAAGGGAGTTAAAAAAGTTATTAGCCGAGGAACTAACCATTCGAGTGCATGGTCAGACTGGTTTTGAATCTGTGATGCAGGTTTCAGAGTTGCTGTTTAATAAAAAAGCCGACGCAGATTTCTTGAAAGGTTTGGATGAAAAAGCTTTAGCCACTGTTGCCGAAGAAATACCAACAACTTCAATCTCAAAGGATGCAATGTCTAGCGGGATTAACATTATAGACCTATTGGTGGAACAAGGGAAGTTGTTGCCATCGAACGGCGAAGCTAGGCGAGCGATTAAAGGCAATGCTATCTCTGTGAATAAAGAAAAGGTTGCCAATCATGAGGCTACCATTAACTCGGATCAATTGCTTTGTGGGAAGTATTTGATGGTAGAGAATGGGAAGAAGAATAAGTATATGGTGGTGGTTGGCTAACCTTAGATCCAATAAAATATAAATAAAATGAAAAAAATATTTCATCTACTTTTACTAATTGTAATGCCTTTTTTAACTTATAGTCAGGAATTGGCAGTGACAGAACAATCCGGAATAGAGTCCGAAATTTCAATTGCAGTTAATCCAAATAATTCAGATGAAATTATAATTGCATCAATGGGAAGTGATTCCCCGATCATAATATATACCAGTTCCAATGGAGGAGATAGTTGGAGTCAAACTTCTTTTGGAAATGGTATTGCTGATCCCGTTTTGACTTATGGCGATAATAATACGGCCTATCTTACTTTTTTAGATTTTGGAACTACATTAGAAATGCACTTGGCTGAATCTACAGATAATGGCTTAACCTGGAATACCGAGGCACTTACTCTTGATGGGCAGGCAGCTGATAGACAATGGATTAAAAGAGATAATTCAATTAACTCAGACTATTATGGAAATATTTATCTAAGCTATTTTCATCCACAAGGAGTTACAGATATTCATATTGTAAAAGTGGATGAAGCAGGTAATGTAGGTGACAACCATCCTATACATAGTACGCCATATAATTATGTGCAAAATCCCGCTATGGACCTAAATTCATCTGGGGATATTGTCATTTGCTTCATAGCTGAAGACACCGGTGGCAATCGAAAAATAATTGCCGTGAATTCTGTGGATGGCAGCGAAACATTTTCTGCCGAAACAATAGTGACCGATCTATATATGTTTAATAGTAGTGGTGATCCAGTTGTTGATGTCGTAGGGTTTGCACCTGGCCCGTCGAGCAGATTGGGAAATAGTTTGCAAATGGCAATTGATAAATCTTCAGGACAATATTCTGGCAGAGTTTATTTATCATGGACAGACTTTGTAGAGAGCAACCCAAATGAAGGTATGAATGTTTATCTGAGCTATAGCGATGATAATGGATTGTCTTGGTCAACTCCTATGACAGTAAATGATGATAATGTACCGAGCAGTCATCAATATTATGCAGGAATTGATGTTAATTCTACAGGCATATTATCTATCTCCTGGTATGATAGAAGAACCGACCCAACGGATGATGCTTTGACTGATTTTTATTTTACTTATTCTTCTGACGGTGGAGAAAATTTCAAAACGTCCACACGGGTAAACACCATCAGTTCTGACCATACCGCAGTAACGGATGGATTGGCAACATTTGGAGTAGGTGAATATACTTCATTAGCATCCACAGAAAATGAAGTTTATCTTGTTTGGTCAGACGGCAGAGAGAATGATGGAGATATGGATGTTTATTTTGCAAAAGTAAATCTTGAAGATGTTAATAGCATAACAGAAATAAAACTAGAGCCTTCATTAGTTATTGATAATCTATTTCCTAACCCCGTGAAAAATGGAAAGACTCAATTAGTTATCAACTCTATTCATACTGGTGAAATAGAAATTAGTCTTATGGATGTTGATGGAAAATCTGTCAAGAATGAGAATTCTACTATTAATGTAATAGGAGAGAATGTTCTTGATCTTGACCTATCTAAAATTCCTCAAGGCAATTATGTGATAAAAATTAAACATAGTAGTGGTTTCGCTTCTAAAAAGATCACTGTAATAAAATAGAAATACTGGATCTAACAAGCGAAGATGACGTCAGACTCCCTTCGGTCGTCCGCCTTTTAACGTTGACCACTACCCCAACTCAATTACCAAATCATCCTGCTGCACCATCGTCTTATCAGACAAATGAATTTTCTTCACCTTGCCATTCACTGGCCAAGTAATCGTACTCTCCATTTTCATAGCTTTTATAATGACCAAGAAAGCAAAATGAAAAATTGACATTTATACCAATTATTGGTATATTGCTAC
>CALGJW010000434.1 GCA_937930025.1 uncultured Saprospiraceae bacterium
CTACAAGTGATTTAACTGACATTGGGCTGAATTCAATGCTTTCTTTGGCTATCAATGCCTCACTACCGTCAACTAAAGTAATATCAGAACTTGAAGAGAATATATTAAAATACGGTAAAGAGAGCATTTCAGATTCAGACGTAGTTCTTTTATCACAAAGGATATCTCAAAGTCAAATTAAAGATATTTCGTCTCTAAATAAAATTGCAAAAGCTGACCCATCTGAATTTATCTCCCAAGTGCAGTTAGAGGCAAAAAAGCAAAAAAAATATGAAAAGAATCTATATAAAAAGCTTTCAAGCGAAATCGAAAGATTATCACAAAAAGCGGATGAAATAAATACGGATATAGAAAGAAATAATGAAATAAAAGATCAGAATAAGACTTTAGAAATTAGAAATAGTAATTTATTATCAAAGCTTCTGGATGAAAAGAATAAATCAAAACACTTGGAAAATTCAATTAGGACTCCCAAAAGAAATAAATTTATTTCTCGGAAAGTGTTCCGTTGGAGAGCTACTCCCTACTTTTTTATTATTGGGTCCTTATTTTTTGTTTTGGTTGTTGTACAGTATCATTACTATGGTAACAATCTGACTTTTTCTGATACGCTTAGGCAAATTTATCAAAGTGATGATTACTTTACATCTAAATGTTTGTGTGGATTTGCATTGATCTTACTTAATTTATTTGGTTTTAAAATGCTTTACGATCGAGTTTTTGATAATACCAAGATTGATCATTATAAATCGAGGATAGTTATACCCGAGGAATTGAGAGAACTTTAATAAACAACCGCATGGAATTAATCGACAATATCAACCACCGTCTAGGCGAAGATCTAAAGCAGACCATTAAAAAAGATGCTCGGTTAAGCATTGCTGCGTCCAGTTTTTCCATTTATTCTTTTGCTGCTTTAAGAAAAGAACTGTCCAAGATTGAATCCTTACAGTTTATCTTTAGTGCTCCAACGTTGATAGAAGAAAAATTTGAAAAGCAGATGCGGAAGTTTTACATACCGCATATTTATCACGATGCAGATCTATGTGGAGGAGAGTTTGAGTTACGATTGATGAATCAGCTCAACCAGCGTGCCATCGCTCGGGAGTGTGCTAAGTGGGTATCTGAAAAAGTGACCTTTAAAACCAATAAGCAAAGCTCGCAACCCTTAAATGGACTGATTCATGTTCAAAATACTGAAGAGGAACAATATAGTTATGCAGGAGTCAATGGGTTCACTACGGCAGATTTAGGCATGACCTCCAAGCAGGGATTTCCAACGCTTATCCAAAAGGTTTCCTTTCCAAATAGTATGGCTTACCTAAATTGGTTTGATCAAGTTTGGAAAAATAAAGAAGCTTTAGAGGACGTGACTGAAAAAGTCCAAAGCTATTTTGAAAATGCCTATAAGGAAAACAGTCCTGAGTATATCTATTTTATTACCTTATATAACATCTTCAACGAGTTTTTGGAAGACCTTTCCTTGGATAGCTTGCCTAATGAACAAATTGGTTTTGAACGAACGGTTGTTTGGGATATGCTTTATAATTTTCAGAAAGATGCCGTGATCGGCGCTATCAATAAACTAGAAAGATATAAAGGCTGTATTCTCGCGGATAGTGTCGGATTAGGAAAAACCTTTTCAGCATTGGGAGTGATAAAATATTATGAGATGCGGAATAAGGACGTACTAGTTCTTTGTCCCAAGAAACTAGAAGACAACTGGAATACCTACCGTTTTAATGATAAGACCAATGTACTGGCAGGAGATCGATTTCGATTCGATGTTTTATTTCATACTGATCTATCCAGAGAGTCGGGGAGTAGCAATGGCCGCTTGCTAGAGTCTGTCAATTGGGGGAATTACGGATTAATTGTCATTGATGAATCTCATAATTTTAGAAATAATAATACTACTGTTGGTAAAGAAAATCGCTATCAAAAATTACTTCGAAAAGTAATCCAAGAAGGCATTGAAACCAAGGTACTAATGTTGTCAGCCACGCCTGTTAATAATCGTTTTAACGACCTTAAAAATCAATTAGCGCTTGCCTACGAAGGTGATCCTGAAACGCTTGATCGGCAATTGAATACTAGAACAGGAGTAGACAGTATTTTCAAGTCTGCACAAAAGGCCTTTAATACGTGGAGTAGGATGGAGGTGGAAAACCGCACTACTGAACAACTATTAGAAATGCTAGATTTTGACTTTTTTGAAATTCTGGATTCACTGACCATTGCTCGTTCGCGGAAGCATATTACCACCTATTACGACACCAGCGATATTGGCAAATTTCCTGAACGTAATAAACCATTGTCGATTAGGAGTAAGCTAACCAAAGATGATTCGGTTACTTACGTAGAGATTGCAGAAAAAATATACATGCTTAATTTGTCAGTTTACACACCTTTAAATTATTTGCTTGAAAGTAAAAAGCAAGCCTATGCTGATTTGTATGACATGCTGGTTGGAACTGGATCGTCCACCTTGCGACAAGAAGATCGAGAGCGAAGTTTAAGGATTCTGGTCAGTATTAATTTGCTAAAAAGAATCGAGAGTAGTATTTATTCTTTTAGAAAAACAGTAAAAGGATTGGTGGCACAAATTCAATTGGCCTTAAATACTATTGCCAAAGGAACAGAAGAGGCATACGAAGGAATTCATTCAAAAGTAAATGAGGATAATTACGATTGGGAAGCCAACTGGGGAGATCAAGAAGCAGTTTTTGGGAAAAAGGTTAAAGTTCATATCGCGGATATGGATAGTACCCGTTGGAAGGAAGATTTAGAGGAAGACCTAATTGTGTTAGAACAAATATTAACCGACATTGAATCCATCCACGGAAAGACAGACAATAAGCTGCAAGACTTGATCAGTGTGATTGATGAAAAAATTAAAATGCCAATCAATGGAACTAATAAAAAGGTTTTAATTTTTACAGCATTCTCAGATACAGCAGATTATTTATATGAGCAACTTGCAGATCCAGTACTGAAAAAGTATGAACTTTTTACCGCCCTGATCACAGGTTCCCGAAAAGTATGCAATACCAAAGAAATTAGTACCACCTTAAATTCCTTGCTAACTTGTTTTTCGCCCATCTCAAAAGGGAAGTCGAAAGTATTTCCAGATGTATCGGAAAGCATTGATATTTTAATAGCGACCGATTGTATATCTGAAGGACAAAACTTACAAGACTGCGACTACTTGATTAACTATGACATTCATTGGAATCCAGTACGGATTATCCAGCGCTTTGGACGAATTGACCGTATTGGATCCATTAACGAATCTATCCAATTGGTTAATTTTTGGCCGGATATCACTTTAGATAATTATATCAATCTCAAACAAAGAGTAGAAGACAGGATGCTGATTGGAAATATGACCAGCACCGGAGACGACAATATTTTAAATCAAGATGAAAGTGATTTAGATTATCGAAAAGCCCAGTTAGAAAAATTACAAAACGAAGTCATCGATTTGGAAGACCTTAGAGAAGGGGTAAGTATTACAGACTTGGGATTAAACGATTTTAGAGTAGATCTCGCCAATTTCTTTAAAGATTATGGAGAGTTGAAAAATATACCAGAAGGCTTACATGCAGTTGTACCTGCTACAGAACGATTGCCAGCTGGTGTGATCTATGTTTTAAAAAACATTAATTCGACTGTAAATATCAACAAACTGAATAGATTGCATCCTTACTATTTAGTCTATATAGATCGAGAAGGAAATTATATTCAGAAGCACGTAGATTCGAAAAAAATATTAGATGCTTTCCGAAATTTATGTAGAGGAAAAAAGGAGCCAATTGAAGCCCTTTGCCACCAACTAACGCAAGAGACCGATGATTATCATGAAATGACTTTCTATTCTGATTTGTTGAAGCAAAGCATTCGATCTGTTTTAAATACAGAAGAAGAAAAGGAGATTAAAAGTTTGTTCACTACTGGAGGAACGACTGCTTTAACCGAAAGGATAAAGGGAATAGAAGATTTTAAATTGGTATCATTTCTAATTATCAGATAATAGTATGTTTAACTTACCAAAAGGAACAAAGTATGGAAGAGTTATACCCAAAAATACTTTTGACCAATACACCAATTCGAAACAAAAGAAGGAATTAACAGATAAAATAAAACGTATTACCTGGAGTCATAAATTATCTACAAAGACGACAAATTTACCATGCTCTTTTCTTAAGGAAATCCAAGTTTTTGAAGTGGAGCTTAAAATGAAAACTGACCTAAAAAGAACATTAGAAATTATAGACAGGTCGATTCCATATCATATTATTTTTATCCAATCTTTTGATGAAGAATTAAAATTTTCTACCACGGCTAAACACCTTCATGCTACTAAATCGAATCAATCAGTTCTAGATTGCACTTTCTGTACGGATTGGATC
>CALGJW010000435.1 GCA_937930025.1 uncultured Saprospiraceae bacterium
AAGAGTGGCTGAAATGTTTTTCCAAGTGACTCCTTGATCTGAACTCTTAAAAATATAGGGTTTGAAATCTCCATACTTATGATGATTATAAGCAGCGTAAATGACTTGCTCACTATGTTGAGAGGCATAAACATTGTTCACATAACTGTTGTTTGGTACCCCTGTTGGTGCGCTTATTTTTTGCCAAGTTTGACCACCATCTTTTGTGATTTGAATGAGTCCATCATCAGTTCCTGCAATTAATAAGTTTTCGTTTATGGGTGATTCACTGAATGCCACGATTGTTCCATAAGGCGAAGTCGATCTATTTTTAGCTACAGCATCTATTTCCCAAACTCGATCCATTATTTTTAATTTATTACGATCGATTTGTTGGGATAAATCATCAGAAATCACCTCCCAAGAGTTGCCATAATCATCTGATTTGAAAACTTTATTTGCAGAGAAGTATAGCCTGCCTTTTTTGTGAGCAGAAACTTGCAGTGGTGCATCCCAATTCCATCTGTAACTATTTTCATCCTTACGCGGTTTTGGCTGTATGCCCACTTCTTCTCCAGACAATTTATCGAAGCGTACTAAGACACCATATTGGGATTGAGCATAAATGATATTAGGATTGTCGGGATCAACTTGAGTTTCAAATCCATCTCCTCCGTGTGTTATAAACCAATCTGCGTTCGTAATTCCATTATTTGTATTTACTCTAGAAGGCCCACCCAGACTAAAGTTGTCTTGTGTTCCTCCATATATATTGTAAAATGGTTTCGCATTGTCAACTGCTACTTTATAAAACTGGGTTACTGGCAAGTTGGCTTTAAATATCCAGGTCTTTCCGGCTTCATAAGTTTCGTAGATTCCTCCATCGCAACCTACTAACCAATGATTCCCATTTGCAGGATCGATCCACATGCTATGATTATCCACGTGCTTTGTATCTTCTCCCACATTTTCAAAAGTCTTTCCTCCATCGGTACTTACCTTCATCCAAGTATCCATGGCGTACAGCTTCATGGGGTCTTTATTATCTGCGATAATTTCTTGATAGTAATTTCCGGAGGTAGAATACTTCCCTCTTTTTTCCCAACTTGCTCCTCTATTTCTTGTCCAATAAGTTCCTCCTTTGTTTTGCGCAGCTTCCACTGTTGCATAAATAATTTCTGGATCAGCAGGAGATTGACTTAAGCCAATACGGCCCATATCGACTTTAGGTAATCCATTGTTTATTTTAGACCAATTTTTTCCTCCGTTTTCAGTCTTGTACATGCCAGATCCTGGTCCTCCTCCCAGGTAAGTAAATACATGCCTTGCTCGCTGAAATGCTGCTGCATAAATGACCTGAGGATTTCTAACATCCATGACGATGTCATTCACCCCTGTATACTTATCTATTTCTAAAATGAGTTCCCAGTTTTCTCCGCCATCTACCGTTTTATAAACTCCTCGCTCACCACCGCTATTCCATAAAGGTCCAATTGCTGCAACCTAAACGACATTGGAATTATCAGGATGGACAATTATTTTTCCGATGTGTTCCGACATTTTGAGGCCTTTCTGTTTCCAGGTTTTACCTCCATCATCCGAGCGATAAATTCCATCACCGTATGCCACTGAACGCTGGTTATTATTTTCACCAGTTCCTACCCAAATACGATTTTGATTATTGGGGTCAATAGTTACACATCCAATAGAATAGGATCCTTGGCTATCGAAAATTGGCTGAAATGTTGTTCCGTTGTTTATGGTTTTCCATACACCTCCCGCAGAAGTGGCCACATAATAAGTATAAGGTTTTTTGGGATGAACGGCGATGTCGGATATTCTGCCAGAGGTTAGGGCTGGACCAACTGATCTAAATTTTAGGCCTGCGAGACTGAGTTTTTCCAAACCACTCTTTTTGGAAACTTCTTTGGCAACTTCTTCTATTTTTGGTTTTTTCTCTTTCTTTTTGGTCTTTTGAGCATTGATCGCGTTGGGTAAAAGAACAACATTGATTATAAATACTAGGGATAATAAAAACAGCGATTTTCTCATGGTATTAATTTGCCCTTAAGATAGGCAACTAACAGATAATATCACTCTCCAAATGGATTGATTTTCTCAAAATTTATTGCCCGTAAAGTTCTTTTGAAAAGAAAAACCTGACTAATTTCCTTGTGCCTCCTTTCGCTTCAATTCTTTAATCCAACCCCATTTCAACAAATAGGAAAAAGAAAGTTCCACTTGAATTAGCTTTTTCCATTTATATCTAAAGTTGTTAATTTCATTAAATTCCTCCTGTCTTGTTGATCGAAAAGGAAGATGAGTCTTTAGGGATAGATTCCAACCTCTATGGAAATAGTTGAAAACTCCACTAATGTTTATGAAAGTGTCTCCCAAATTTCTCTGTCCGAATGACGATAAAGGATTTCCAATTAAAAACGGGTCTGTGGGCCGCAAAAGACTAAGATTTGTGCCGAGACCTAAAGCAAGTTTTTTATTTAATCTCCAGTTATTAAAAAATGAAAAAGAATAGTGCCAAACCTCAATTGTACTTGAAGTTTGATCAAAAAGTGTTTGTGTGAAAAGGCGTTTTGCGAAAGCAGTACTTCCTTCAAAGTAAAACTTATCTGATAAGAAGTGATTAATTTTAATTCCAGCAAATAATTTTCCGTTGTAATAATTCCCTTCCAATGGGTCTTCACCGCCAAAGAAATCTACGCCATTATCAAATGGAGATTCTAGAAAAAATGTTGAAACCATATAGCTCAACTCTGGCCCCATGTAAGTTCCGGACTGGCTTCGCGCAGTGTTATTTATTACAAACAAAAGCAATACAATTAAACCCAAATATTTGCAATAATTTCTAATCATCATTTATTCTTTTTAGCCCAAGCATCCTTAAGTGTCACCGTCCTATTGAAAACCAATTTGTCAGGAGCGCTATCCGGATCCAATACAAAATAACCTTTTCTCATGAATTGAAATTGGTTCTCTAGTTTAGCATCCTTTAGAGAGGGTTCAACCATCGCTTTTGCGATCACTGTTAAGGAGTTAGGATTAATAAATTCCTTGAAATCTTTTTCTGAATCTGCCAATGGTGCTTCGGCTGTAAAAAGCCTATCGTATAGTCTAATCTCGGCTGGGACAGCATGAGGCACAGAAACCCAGTGCAAAGTTCCCTTGGCTTTTATCCCAGAGTTGTCTTGACCGGATTTTGTTTCTGGATAGTAAGTACAGTGTACTTCTGTCAAAACTCCCGCTTCGTCATACACTCCTTTTTCACAGTTGATGATGAATGCACCTTTTAATCTTACATTTCTACCGGGGCTCAATCTGAAAAATTTCTTGGGTGCATCTTCCATGAAATCGTCTCGCTCGATATACAATTCCCGACCGAATGGAATCTCCCTTTTTCCATCTGCCTCGTTTTCAGGATTGTTATGCACTGTCAACATTTCAAGTTCTCCTTCTGGATAATTGGTGACAACTAACTTTATAGGATCTAACACACCCATCACTCGAAGAGCAACCTTGTTCAAATCCTCTCGCACAGAAAATTCCAATAGCGAAACATCAATGACATTTTCTCTTCGGGCAATACCAACTCGCTTTGCAAAGTTTCGAACAGAGGCCGGCGTGTACCCTCTTCTTCTCAAACCTGAAATCGTAGGCATTCTAGGATCATCCCATCCGTTCACCAATCCTTCTTCTACCAGCTCCAATAACTTTCGCTTGCTCATTACTGTGTAGTTCAGATTTAAGCGCGCAAATTCATATTGCTTCGAAGGAAATATTTCTAAGTTCTCGATAAACCAATTGTAAAGTGGCTTATGGTTTTCAAATTCCAATGTGCAAATCGAATGCGTTATCTTTTCAATGGAATCGGATTGCCCATGCGCAAAATCATACATTGGATAAATACACC
>CALGJW010000436.1 GCA_937930025.1 uncultured Saprospiraceae bacterium
TGGTTGGTTGGGATTTTAGAGTAACCCTACGTTTGAACTTAAACTATTCGAACTATCCTTTGGACAAAAGACACATCAGTATTGATATCCAACCTTTGAATTATAATGATCATCTTTTATTTACGCCTGATCTAGGTGCATATAGTTATACCAATCCTTCCAAAAAATCTGGACTCAATCCTAATATAGAGATTTCAGGATCGGAGATTTTGGAAAGTTATTTTAATTATTCGCTGGAAACCTATGAGTCCGATTTTGGTTATGGAATAAAGGGATTGTTTGAGGAATTTCCTGTGCTTCATTATAATATTAATCTACGTCGGATTTTGCTTAATGCTTTTATTATCTATTTGATTCCGATATTCGTCACCTTGATAATGATTTTCATTTTGCTTAACGCTTGTGAAAAGACCAATGAACGACAAGGAATCATCGAGTCAATGGCGGCCTTCTTTTTTGTCCTAATATTCTCTCATATCGATTTGCGAAAAGAAATCATTACTGCCGATTTAATATTCATTGAGTATTTTTATTTCGCCACTTATATCATTGCCCTTCTTTCTACCTTTAATATGATCTCTTACGCCAAAGAGAAAAGCACAACATTTGACTTTAATGAAAATCAAATTTTCAAAGCAGTTTATTTTCCGCTATTCTTTCTCATGATCTTAATAGTCGTGATAGCAAAATTTTATTAAGTGAAAACTTTTTGATGAAAAACACTTGTTCATCCAATACAGCCCGAGAATGTCCTCACATTTTTTCCCTTACTTTTTGACCTAATCATTGGACAGATTATATGTAACCTAGGTTACTTTTATTCACCGCTTAGAGTTGTAATTTGCAAATAACTACTAATGAATAGCAAAACCATTCAATTTTGGTGTTGGATATTTCTACTTTCTACTGTATTATCTTGTAATCCAGCAGTGGAAAACTCCTATTCCATAGAATGCGACAAAAACCAAATTGCTTCGAAATATCTTATCTCTGCTGAAAATGCAAAGAATGTTTTGATTAATGACAAAAACGTCATTCTTTTCGAAGTCAGTGAACCAAGCAATTTCACCAAAGAACACATCCCCGGAGCTCAAAATATCTGGCGGCCAGATTTCCGAACAAAAGATAGCGTGGCGGTGAAAGGTACTAGATGTTCCAAAGAAGAATTAGAAGTCTTATTATCTTCCTTCGGTACAGATTCAAAATCTACTTTAATGCTTTACGATAGAAAAGGCGGAGTTGATGCCTTACGCTTCAAGTGGGTTTTGGATTACTATGGATATAATAATAGTCAGGTAATAAATGGAGGATTAGTTGCTTGGAAAAAAGCTGGATTTTTTACCACTTCAAAAATAGAATCCAAAAGGTCCCAATCAAATTTCAAAATAAAGGACTATCAGAATCATTCCATTTTAGCCACTTTGCAGGAAGTGAAACTAGCCATAAAAGATACCACTACTTTAATTATTGACACCAGAGCACTTTACGAATATTTGGGACAACCGTTTATAGCAAAAAACGAACTTCATCTCCATAAAAAAGGCGCTAGTATTTCAGGTTGCATTCCAACCTCAATTCATTTAAATTGGTCTGATTTAGCAGATCTTTCAGACGATCATCGAATTAAATGCGAAAAAGATTTGAGATATAATTTGGAAAAAATTGGCGCTTTTCCTGATAAGAAAATCATCGTTTATTGTCAATCAGGTTCGCGATCTTCTCATACTGCTTTTGTACTTCGAGAAATATTGGGATATCCTTATGTGAAAAATTATGATGGATCATGGATCGAATGGAGTCAGGAACATGTCAAAACAGGAAATGTGGCTATCGAGCAGAAAACTGATGCTAAAGAAATTGAGCGAATGATCGTACATTTGGAAAATAGGTTAAAAAAGGAAAATGGATAAATACATCGAAATTTTTATTGCAGGATACAAAGGTTACGCCAGCTACCTATGGCAAGAGATTACAAATCCTAATTGGCACAACTATTTCTATTGGCTAATCATTGTTTCTCTGTTCTTTTTAATATTAGAAGTAATCATTCCTTGGAGAAAAAATCAAAACATTGAGCGCAAGGATTTTTGGCTGGATGGCTTTTACATGTTTTTCAATTTCTTTATTTTCTCCTTGATTATCTACAACGCGGCTTCCGATGTTATAGTGAATTTATTCAATGATGGTATTAGGTTTTTAAGCGGAGTAGATTTGCAAAAACTAAATCCCATGTACACCTGGCCGATTTGGGTCATTCTGATCATTGGTTTTCTGGTAAGAGATTTTGTGCAATGGTGGATTCACCGCCTATTGCATAAATTCGAATGGCTATGGAAATTTCATAAGGTGCATCATTCCGTAGAAGAGATGGGCTTTGCCGCGCACCTGCGTTATCACTGGATGGAAAACATTGTTTATAGAACATTGGAATATATTCCCTTAGCACTCTTAGGCATTGGACTCCATGATTTTTTCATCATCCATATCTTCACTCTAGCTTGGGGGCATTACAACCATTCTAATATTTCTGTTGATGGAAAAATTACGGGTGGAATTTTAGGCGCATTGATTGGAATAGTTATTTCTCAAAGATTATTAGGAGTACACCTAGTGCCCGAAGTTTCTTTAACAACGACGCTTGCAGTGATGGCAACAAGTATTGCTTTTGGATCTTTAGTGCTCGGCAGTATCATGAAGTACCTTTTTAATAGTCCTGAAATGCATATCTGGCACCATAGTTACAATCTACCTGCTGAAAGAAGAAGTGGCGTTAACTTTGGGTTAACCTTAGCCATCTGGGATTATATTTTTGGAACTAATTATATTCCACATGATGGAAGAGATATCCGATTAGGATTCCCAGGAATTGAAGAATTTCCTTCTACCTTTAAGGATCAGATTACTTATGGTGTAGTGAAAAATAAATCGCATTCCGAATAAATGGGATTCTGACTAAATAGGAATCATTAACAAACATTAATTTCATACTTAGAACAAACTTGTAATGAAATCAAATAAAAATAGCAGGCGAAAATTTATTCGCTCGACTGCTTTATCTTCCTTTGCAGCGCTTATCGGAATGCCTGTAGTGTTTGGATCAAACTTGCCAAAAGAACTTCCACCAATTGGTTTGCTCGATGGTACTTTGCCACCGGACTTAATCGGCAAAAGTAAATTGATGACGGTTTTAAATGACCGCCCTATCAATGCTGAGACGGCTGCTCATTTACTAGATGACGACCTTACGCCCAACAATCTTTTTTTCGTTAGAAATAATGGGATTCCTCCGGCGGATGTTGATGTGAAAAATTGGACCTTAACTATCGAAGGAGAATCAGCACAGCAGAAAAAGACTTACTCTATAAATGATCTAAAAACAAAATTCCAACAACACACTTTGAATCTTACATTAGAGTGCGGCGGCAATGGAAGAAGTGAATTCAACCCTCCGGCGAAAGGAAATCAATGGTCTACCGGTGCCGTTGGATGTGCCGCATGGACCGGTGTAAAATTGGCTGATGTATTAAAAGATGTAGGAGTAAAAAGTAATGCGGTTTATATCGGCTATTACGGAGAAGATACGCATCTCTCT
This sequence comes from uncultured Saprospiraceae bacterium, assembly GCA_937930025.1. Lineage (GTDB taxonomy): Bacteria > Bacteroidota > Bacteroidia > Chitinophagales > Saprospiraceae > JABDJM01. Next base: position 3,593 of record CALGJW010000436.1, read on the forward strand.
GGCGATCCAACAAAGGATCCAATTTCTAGAGGCGTGCCGATTGCAAAAGCGATGGAAGCCGAAAGTATGATTGCTTGGAGCATGAATGGAAATGATATTCCCGTATTGAACGGCTATCCGCTTCGATTAGTCTTAGGTGGATTTCCAGCTTCCTGTTCTGGTAAATGGTTAAGCAAAATTGTGATTCGAGATAAAGTCCATGATGGGCAAAAAATGACTGGTACTGCTTATAGAGTTCCTTGCAAGCCTGTGGCTCCCGGTGAGAAAATCAAAGATGAGGACATGTGCATCATTGAAGGGATGCCAGTGAAATCTTTGATCACTTTTCCTAAGACCGGAGCGATGATCAAAAAGGCAGAAAAGTTAGGAATTAGGGGACATGCATGGACTTCTGCTGAGAAGATAACCAAGGTGGAGTATTCCATTGACTTTGGAGAAAACTGGCTTACATGTGATTTAAAAGAAGCTAAGAACAGATATGAATGGCAAAGATTTGAAGCTCAAATTTCTTTTCCTCAAATCGGCTATTATGAAGTTTGGGCAAGAGCTACAGATTCAGATAATCGAAGACAACCGATCATTCTACCGGGATGGAATCCAAAAGGATATTTGAATAATGCTTCCCATAGAATTGCCATTAAAGTATTGTAAATGAAATCTGTTGAAAAAAATATAGAAAAGGAATCTAGACTCATTTGGAATTTTTTCATGTCAATGATATACTTGGCACTAGTCAGTGTAATTTTGGCTTTCGGTTATGTAGCCCTTGGGGATGATATTCAGGCTCTCTTAAATCAAAAGACAATTACGGCAGAAGATATCAGAAACTACAAACCTCAATCAAACGAAGGAGGCGAAGAAGTGGATTACAACAAAGTGGTTGATGGCATTCATGTATATACTGGATTAAAAGCTGATCCTAATCTTCAAGTAATTATCGGTTCTTGTACTTCTTGTCATTCGGCAAAATTAATTACGCAAAATAAAGCCACTAGAGCGGGATGGAAAAGTATGATTCTTTGGATGCAAGCAACCCAAGGCTTACAAGACCTTGGTAATCGCGAACCTATCATCCTAGACTATTTAGCAAAGTATTATGCCCCTGAAAATATGGGTCGAAGAAAAAATATAGATATTGCAGCCATAGAATGGTTCATCCTTGATCAAAAGGAAGAAAACAAATAGTCCTCAAAGACTGTTAGAACCCTAGAATACGTTTATCGCTTTTTCTTTAAAATACCAGTATATGGATTTCAAGCCGTTCGATATCAAATGTTACAATAAGCTACATGAGCGGTTTGAATTTTTATTTGAGCCTAAGCTTATTAATGAGATTTGTCAATTCGGTAATCTCAGAATATTCAAACCAGATGAGGAGATTATCGATATTGGTGGTTTGATAACACATATGCCACTCGTCATTTCAGGTTCCGTCAAAGTGATGACCGAAGATAAAAATGGGGATGAACTCCTACTCTACTATTTAGAACTAGGTGACACTTGCGCAGTTACGCTAAATTGTTGTACAAAAAAAGCTAAATCAACCATTCGGGCTATATCAGAAACTGAAAGTGAATTGCTTTTTATTCCAGTGGAAAAAATGGAAGACTGGATGATCAAATATAAAACTTGGAGGAATTATGTTTTAGACAGTTACAATGTCCGCCTAAATGAGATGGTCTCCGCTATTGACAACATTATCTTCAATAGTATGGAGGAGCGAATAGAAAAATACCTTAGAGACAAGGCCTGGATTACAAAGAGCGCAACGTTAAACATTTCCCATCAAGATGTTGCAAATGACCTTCATTCGGCTAGAGTGGTCGTTTCCCGAGTTATGAAAAAATTAGAAAATAATAATGTTATTCGTCAGCTTCGAAATAAAATTATTGTAGTAGATCTCGAGGAAAAAAGAAATGGCTAATTCTTAGCTACCTCCGTTATAAAACGTACCCTTCGTCTTGTGTAACATGAGTTACTCCCAAGACCAATAGATGCCCATATCTTTGTATCAAAATAGGATTTATGATTGTAGAACAAATTTATACGGGATGTCTTGCACAAGGTGCCTACTATATAGAAAGTAATGGAGAAGTTGCTATCATAGATCCACTGAGAGAGGTCAATTCCTATATCCAAAAAGCAAAAAAAAGTAATTCAAAAATTAAATATATTTTCGAAACTCACTTTCACGCCGACTTTGTAAGTGGTCATGTAACATTGGCGGAGAAAACTGGGGCTGACATTGTCTTTGGGCCAAATGCGGCCACCAGTTTTCCGTCGACAATCGCAAAAGATGGTCAGGTTTTTCAACTGGGAAATGTGACGATAACTGCCTTACATAC
>CALGJW010000437.1 GCA_937930025.1 uncultured Saprospiraceae bacterium
TCTACTTGATTTTTGCGGTCTTATTTCTATTTACTGCCTGTGGCAAAGACGATGAAATACCGCTTAGACCTACAACTGAAGACTACCTTAGATTACATGCTTTAGATGTAGACGTAATTCCGCAATATCGCCAAGTCCGAGTTCTTTTTCAAGCGACCGATTTTGATCATAAAGGTGTAGCCGGCTTAGAAGCTGAAGACTTTAATGTTTTTGAAAATGCCCATTTGGTTGATTTAGAAGGGGAAGTTCGAATAGCTCCTGATAGTATTCCATATCAGTTAAAAACTGTCCTTGTTTTAGATATTTCCAAATCTGTTGAAGGATTTGTGGATCAGATAAAAGATGCCTGTAGAACACTAATTAACCAAAAATTAGACAATCAAGAAATTGCGATTTACACCTTTGATGCACAGGTAAATAGAATTTTACCATTCACCAAAAACAAAAATCAACTTTTGTCGGCTCTTGATTTTATTCAAGAAACCGGATTGGTTGGTTCCACAAATTTGTATGAAGCAATTATTGACGCAGCTGGAGAGTGGACAGACATTTATACAGTAAACACATTGATAGATGGATCAATGGTTGTATTTACAGATGGTCGTCACAATGCCAATCCAAGTATCACATTGCAAGAGGCATTGGATGCCACTGAAGGGAAGAAAGTTTATGTAGCCGCTTTAAATGGAGGTGACTTGGATGAATCTTCGCTGACTCAAATTGCAAGAACTTCAGATCGTTACTTTAAAGCTGAAAATTTCGCAGCCTTAGAAACACTTTTCTCGGATATTCAAAAAGATATTTTGAGTATTTCCCGATCAGTATACTATCTGTATTATACAAGTCCAATTTCGGATCCGAGCCCTTTTGAAAACGATTTGAGAATTGATTTTGATGGAAACGAGAATACGGGGACGGATTCTAAGATTTTGACGAAGTTTAACAGTGAAGGTTTTGGTCTATAGAAAGAAATAGAAATAATAGTCTTTACAAAAACCGGATTACAAACTTGTAGTTCGGTTTTTTATTTCCAACCGTTTAAAACTTCTTTGAGCTTAACACTGATGGCCGGATCATAAGCTGAATGTCCTCCTTCTACTAAATGTAATGTTGTTGATGGAAGATTTTCTTGAAGTAATTCGGCAAAATTAGGTCGACAAAGCCAATCATTTTTACCATGAACGATGCTAATGGGAACCGCAGGTATTTTTTGCGTATTGTCAAGAATATGATTCTCTGGAATAAAAAAATCGTGCTGTGTATAGTACATTAATAATCTCACTTTTTCAGCTCCATTAAAACTTTCCATTTTGCTTTTAACAACTTCATCGGTTATTCCATCAATTGATAGACTCAGACAATATCGTTCCCATTCATACGCATGAATATATTGCGCGTCAGGGTCGCCTTTTAGTATTTGATCTTGATAATATTCTAATACTTGATTAACATGAGATTCTGGCACTAGGGATTTCAAGCGTTCCCATTTTTGCGGAAATTCTTGTTTTGATAATCCTTGTTCACAAAACGCCCTTGAAGCTTTTGTCGCTAAGAATACCCCTCGCAAGATCATTCCAGATACATAGGTAGGATAGGCTATCGAAAATAATAATGATAAGGTAGATCCCCAAGATCCTCCAAAAAGAAGGGCTTTTTCTATGTGTAGAAAGTCCAAAAGTTGTTTGCAGTCTTCAATTAGATATTGTGTAGTATTATGTTCCAACGCACCAAAGGGTTTACTTTTTCCCGTTCCTCTTTGGTCAAATAGAATAACAAAGAATTTGTCAAGATCAAAAAAGTCTAGGTCCCTAGGATTGGTATTACCACCAGGCCCTCCATGAAGAAATAATACTGGAATACCTTCCTTATTACCCTGGGTTTCATAATAGAGCTGATGCAAATTGCCTACCGAAAGGAAACCTTGTTTTTTCATAAATATATTTTTAAAGATGGTTAAAGGCTTGTTCTAAGTCTTCAATTAACCATTCAGGATCTTCTAACCCAATGCTAAATCTAATTAGATTCCATGGAATTTGTTTTTTTTCCTCCTGATCCAAAAATACACAAAAGGGTAGTGCAAGGCTTTCGTATCCACCCCATGAAACGGCAAGTAGAAAGCGATTTAATTTGCCGAAAAACCGTTCTACGTCTTGGACAGCATCAGCTTTGAGTAGGATTGAAAATAACCCACCGGCACCCCGCATTTGTTCTCTAGCTAATTCATATTGCGGGAAATTTATAGCCCACGGGAAAATTACACGTTCTACCTTTGGGTGATCGGATAAGTATTTGATAATCTTCATTGTGTTCTTTTGGATATGATCCATTCTGATGGGAAGCGTCCTTAATCCGCGTATAACCATTGCGGCATCGTGCGGTGAGATGATTGCACCAAGGGTCATATATTCACATTGGAAAATTTGCTGAATTATTGCGTTCGAGCTGCAACAAACGCCCACGACAACATCTGAATGTCCATTGATATATTTTGTCGCAGAATGTAAAATAATGTCAATCCCAAAATCTGCTGGATTTTGAAAATAGGGCGAACAATAGGAATTGTCAATAGCAGTGACAATTTTTTTACTTTTGGCAAAAGTGGAAACAGCCTTTAGATTTTGTAATTCGAAGGTTACAGAATTTGGACTTTCCAACATGATTAACTTCGTGTTGGTTTTTGTAGCGGACTTAATTGATTCTAGGTCTCCTTCAACAAAACTTGTTTCTACTCCGAATCTTGCCAGAAAGTCGACTAATACAACCTTTGTCCAACTGTACGGATTCTTAATACAAACAATGTGATCTCCTTGGGATACTTGAGATATTATTGCGGCTGAAATAGCTGCTGAACCTGAAGAGAAGATTAGAG
>CALGJW010000438.1 GCA_937930025.1 uncultured Saprospiraceae bacterium
CGTGAGTGGTCAATTATGGGCCAAGCAATTGGAATGGCCATGCGAGGGCTTCGACCTATTGCAGAAATTCAATATCTAGATTATTTAGTTTATGGACTTGAACCTTTATCAGATGATTTAGCTTCGCTTAGATATCGAACAAATGGAATTCAATGCGCACCAGCTATCATCAGAACTAGGGGTCATCGATTGGAAGGAATTTGGCATGCAGGTTCTCCAATGAACCTTTTACTTAGTTCTCTTCGCGGTATTCATGTTTGTGTTCCTAGAAACATGGTGCAGGCAGTAGGTATGTATAACACCGCTTTGAATTCCAATGATCCAGTCTTGGTAATTGAGTGTCTAAACGGATATAGACTTAAAGAACAGCTTCCAGAAAATCTTACTGAACTGCAAGTCCCTTTTGGAGTTCCGGAAATATTAATCGAAGGTTCAGATATCACCTTAGTAACTTACGGTTCGACATTACGCATCGCCCAAAAAGCAATTGACTTAGTAGCGAATAAAGGAATTTCCGTAGAACTAATCGACGTTCAAACATTGCTTCCATTCGATTTAGAAGGTAGAATTTTGCAGAGTCTAAAGAAAACGAATAAAATTATTTTTGTCGATGAAGATTTACCTTCTGGTGCTACAGCCTACATGATGCAGCAAGTAATTGAAATTCAAGGTGGATATGAGTTTTTAGATGCTGCACCCATTACATTGGCTGCCAAGGCTCACCGTCCGGCCTATGGTTCTGATGGAGATTATTTCTCCAAACCAAATTTAGAAGACATTGCAGAAGGAATCTATCAAATGATGCATCTGGCGGATCCTCAGAGTTTTCCAAAAATGGTATAAAGTATCTTTTTCTTCCGGGATGCGTTTAGAATGATAATTGTTGAGGGAAACGGAGAACTTTTATATTATTTTAAGGTTGTGTACGTTAGACTTCAAAGAAATCAGATCTTTTAGGTTACATATTAGTTGTATACCATATATTTGATTCCATTACTCATTGTTTTAATCATCTTAATTGAAGAACCTTGTCATTGTCCCCACTTATAATGAAAAGGAGAATATCCTAAACATTATCAAGGCCGTTCAAGAATTGGACATGCCTTTTGATGTCCTCGTAGTTGATGATGGTTCTCCTGATGGTACTGCTGATTTGGTAAAGGGAGAGATGATAAAGCATTCTGATCAGATTTTCATTCACGAACGTTCTGGCAAACTTGGATTAGGAACTGCATACATTGCAGGTTTTCGTTGGGGTCTGCAGCACGGCTATGATTATATCTTTGAAATGGATGCTGACTTTTCACATAATCCAAAAGACTTAATTCGGTTGGCTAAAGTGCTGCATAGCAAGGAAGCTGATGTTTCCGTAGGTTCTAGGTATGTAAAAGGGGGGGCGGTAAAAAATTGGCCCTTCGATCGTTTGGCTCTTTCATATGGCGCTTCATTATACGTGCGCACCATTACTTGGATGCCGGTTAAAGATCCAACCGCAGGTTTCGTTGGGTACTCTGCCAAAGTACTTGAAGCTATAGATTTGGAAAAAATCAGATTTGTTGGATATGCTTTTCAAATTGAAATGAAATTTGCTGCAAAAACCCTTGGCTTCAAGATCAAAGAAGTTCCTATTACATTCATTGATAGGGAATTAGGGACATCAAAAATGAATTCAAGTATTATTAGCGAAGCCGTTATTGGTGTTTTACAAATGAAGCTTAAAAGTTTTTCAAATAGCTATTTGTCAGAAGATCTAATTCCTGAAAAGGAGACTAGCAAAGTCTAATCATTGTCCATTTTCATTCGAAAAAAAGAAATTTTATCCACTTTTTGAGGTATTCTATTCGAATTACATCTATTTTTAATAAGAAGTGGAAAAAAGTGGAATTCAGATCGCTAGAATTGCAAATTTTCATCGACAGATAAACTCGACTTTTTAATTATTAGACCTTGAACGCGTGATGTTTAAACAAAAAAATGATAAACACGTAAGCAAAATATTGTAAGGTGATGCATCCGGTCCTCGGTTGTGGTAAAATGTGGTAAAATGTGACAGATTTTGCCCAAAAATGTCTTTTTCTTTCCAAAAAGGTTTTACATTTGGCTCAGCGCTCAATGGCGCGTGATTAATTGTTGATATGAGTCAGTTGCTAGGTGAATTTGAATGCAAGATTGACTCCAAAGGGAGGCTTCGTATTCCCTCTGGGCTACTGACTTTATTATCTAATATGAATGCCACAAAAGTGGTTTTGAATCGCGGGTTTGAAAAGTGTTTGAATTTATATCCCAAAGATGTTTGGGATGATGTCGCTGATAAGATTGGAAGTCTTAATGACTTCGTAAAGCAAAATCGCGAGTTTAAAAGATATTTCCTTAGAGGAGCAACTGAAATAGATTTATTGGGAAATGACAGAATCTTATTGCAGAAGCGCCTTTTAGAGTATGCTGGAATTGGTAAAGATGTTATTCTGGCAGGTCAAGGAAATAGAATTGAAATATGGTCAAAGGAAGACTACGACAAATTAATGGAAAATGAACCAGAAGATTTCTCCGCAATTGGAGAGGCTGTCATGGGAGATATCCACTTCGGTGGTGTATCGACATCTGATTCTGGAGGTCCACCACAATAGTTAAGTGTGGAATATCATAATCCGGTTTTGTTGCAGGAGAGCATAGATGCTCTAGTACTTAACCCCAGCGGCGTTTACGTCGATTGCACCTTCGGTGGATCTGGGCATTCAAGAGAAATACTAAAAAGGTTAGATTCTAAAGGGAAGCTAATCGCCTTTGATCAGGACATAGATGTATTGCCGAATCTGATTTCTGAGAATGAGCAATTCTTATTTGTCCCACAAAATTTCCGTTATCTAAAACGGTACTTGAAAATTTACGGAATAGAGCAAGTTGATGGAGTCTTAGCTGACCTTGGCGTTTCTTCTCATCAGTTCAATGAAGCCTCACGCGGATTTTCTTTTCGCTTCGAAGCTGACTTGGATATGAGGATGAGTCAAAAACAAGAAGGCACTGCTGCTGACTTAGTGAACACTGCAACAGCAGATGAGTTACAAACTATATTTAGTAAATATGGTGAACTTCGTAATTCGAAGACGTTGGCACAGGCAATCGTTCAGGGAAGAAGATTGAAAAAAATTATTTCTATTAATGATTTTCTTTCAATTGTCAATCCATTAGTAAGGGGCGTTAGATCCAAATATTTAGCTCAAGTATTCCAGGCACTTCGTATTGAAGTTAATGATGAAATGGAAGCCTTAGTTGATTTGCTTAGACAGTCAACTCAAGTTTTGAAGCCTTCAGGATCCTTAGTCGTGATTTCTTACCATTCGCTCGAAGATCGTTTGGTGAAAAATTTCATGAAATCGGGAAACGAAGATGGAACACATCAGACAGATTTTTACGGAAATATTTTTCGCCCTTATAAGTTGATTACTAAAAAGGCGATGCTGCCTACAACTAAAGAAATAGAATTAAATCCAAGAGCGCGATCAGCTAAAATGAGAGTTGCTCATAGGACAAACCAAATTGTAGAGAACACTTAAAGTTTATGAATCCCAAAAAAGAATCAAAAATTGGTTTAAAGCCAATCGAAACTCGTGGAGTTCGAAAGATTCCTTTTTTATTATTCATAGCCTTGTTGGGTGTTATATATATATCGAATGCTAATTACTCACAGAAAAAATTAAGGGAGATTCAGCAATCGAAAGAAGAGATAAAAAGTTTACGTTGGGAATCAATGGACTTGAAAAGTCAACTCTCATCAAAAACAAAAAGATCTCAAGTGGTAAAGTCAATGGCTGATGCTAATTTGAAATTACCTAAACAACAACTTAAAAAGATTCTGTTTACAAAAGATTTGGATTAACAATAAAATGGATATACGTAACGAAGTTTTAAGCCGGGTATACATAGCGCTATTTGCGTTGTGCGGTTTTGCGTTATTCATTTTCGCGAGAGCGGTTAACATCAGCGTAGTAGAAGGAGAGAAGTGGAGAGACTTGGGTGATAAATTATATTTAGAATATAGACCTGTTCAGGCAGAACGCGGAAATATTATTGCAGATAAGGGAGAATTGCTCGCTTCTGCATTGCCATATTTTGAATTGAGATTCGACCCGAATTCGACGGGAATGAAGCAGGCAGATTTTCAAAACAATGTTGATTCTCTGGCTTTTTGTCTGGCAAATTATGTTGATAATTCTAGAAGCCATGCAGAATGGAAAGATTTCCTTTGGTACCACAGAAAAAAAGGCACAAGAAATATCACCTTGGTTAAAAAGGCCTCAAGTGCCTACGCTAAAGAAATTCAAAAATTTCCACTCTTTCGAAAAGGTCAATTTGCGGGAGGTCTAGTTGTTGAGCGCAAGTCAGAAAGACAAAGACCTTTTAAAATGTTGGCTAATAGAACTATCGGCTATGTTAGAGATAATGCACAGCCTGTAGGGCTAGAAGGGTATTTTGATAAAGTTCTTTCGGGATCGGAAGGAAAGCGTTTGATGCAAAGAGTTAAAAAAGAATATATCCCAGTTACGGATATAGCTCAAATTGCTCCGGTAGCGGGAAAAGATATTCGCACTACATTAAATGTAAATTTTCAAGATATCGCTCAAACCGAATTGGTTAAAGGCTTGAAGTTTCATAATGCAGATTACGGTTGTGCAATAGTTATGGAGGTTCAGACCGGAGCAATTAAAGCGATTGCTAATATTGATAATAAGGAAGGGGCCCTATGGGAAAGTTACAACCATGCAGTAGGGACAGCAGTAGAGCCTGGATCAACTTTTAAATTAGCTTCTATCATTAGCCTTTTGGAAGACAGAAAAATTGAACTCAGTGATTTAATAAATATAGAAAACGGCTCAACCACTTTCTTTAACGAGGAAATGATTGATGCGACCCAGGCTTGTCATAAATTGGATACAACGACAATTAGACGTGCTTTTGAATTATCTTCTAATGTGGGAATCGCAAAATTGGTTCAGCATTACTACGGTAGGGATAAGAAGGCTGGAGAATTCATAGGTCGTTTAAAGAAAATGGGTATAGGTCAAAAAACTGGAATAACAATTCTTGGAGAGGCGCAACCGTACTTGAAGGAAGCTTATAGCAAAAAGGATAATTGGTCAGGAATTTCTCTGCCATGGATGTCTATAGGTTATGAGTCTACAATGACGCCATTGCAAATGCTGACCTTTTACAATGCAGTAGCAAACGGTGGTAAAATGATGAAGCCTTTTTTGGTTTCTCAAGTAGAAGAATTTGGAAAGCCAGTTGAAGTGTTTAAGCCAACTGTATTAAATGACAAAATTGCTTCTGCAAGAACTATTCAGTTGGCTCAAGAATTATTACTCGCAGTTGTAGAAAACGGAACTGCTAGTAAATTGAAAAGCAATAGAGTACAGTTTGCTGGAAAAACAGGAACTGCACAAACCAATTATAGTCGGTTGGATAAATCGAATAGTTTAAAATATAGAGCTTCTTTTGCAGGTTATTTTCCTGCAGATAGCCCTAGGTATTCCATTTATGTAATGGTAGAAAATCCGAAGGTAAATGGATTTTATGGTTCTCAAGTGGCAGGTCCAATTTTTAAAAATATTGCCGAAGGAATTTTTGAATCGGAAATGGACCTTCATGTTGCATTAAACGAAAAAGGAATTCCAAGAAGAGTCAGTACGAAAATGAAAGGGAAACAAGTTGGCGTAAGAGCTGATTTTGAAAATATTTTTGAGGAGTTGAATATCCCTTACAGGAAAGAAACAATTGAGAACAAATGGGTACAACTTCATCCTGAAAAAGAAGAGATGAGTTTTTATCCAAAAATATATAGTCAAGAACTAGTGCCTAATGTGATCGGTCTTGGTTTGCGGGATGCCTTACATCTATTGGAAAATCGTGGATTGAAAGTTCAGACAAGAGGATTGGGAAAAGTTCGAAAACAATCTTTGAAAGCTGGAACGGCAGTTAGAGGACAGACTATACTTTTGGCTTTGAGGTAGATATTCCTTCGGGAATCCTATTATATGAGGGACAATTTATTTTGAAACTCAACACTATACACTAAAGCAAGGTTTTTATCCCTTGCACTATGACACACACTATTTAAGCGAGGTATTCCTCGCACTATGACACACTATTTAAAACGGAGGGTTTTCCCTCGCACTATGAACACACTTTGATCGCACTTGCGGAATTATTAAAACCAATTGAGGTAAAGTCTACCAAGGGCGATACTTCCAAAGTAATCCGACGCGTAGTTTCTGACTCGCGCCGGGTTGCTGCCGGAAGCTTGTTCTGTGCAGTGAAAGGACTTACCATGGATGGACATCAGTTCATTCCGCAAGCAATTGCCGCTGGTGCTGATGCTATTCTCTGCGAAGATTTTCCGCAAGAATTAGATGATAAGGTCACGTATGTTCGCGTAGAAAATGCTGCTCAGGCTTTGGCACATAGTGCTACCATTTTTTATCACCAACCTTCTAAGAAAATTAAATTAGTTGGCATTACCGGCACCAATGGGAAAACCACGGTGGCTACTTTATTGCACGAGCTATTTACAAAGCTTGGTCATAAATCCGGGTTGATATCAACTGTTATAAATAAAATAGGAACGAAAGAAAAACCTAGTCGATTCACTACGCCAGATTCAATATCCCTAAATGAACTATTAGCCGAGATGGTGGAGGATGAATGTTCTCATTGCTTTATGGAAGTGAGCTCACATGCAATCGCCCAACATCGAATCACTGGTTTAAATTTTGCCGGAGGTGTTTTTACAAACATTACTCATGACCATTTAGACTACCATAAAACTTTTAGGAATTACCTAGAAGTAAAAAAGTCTTTCTTCGATTACTTGCCAAAAAATAGTTTTGCTTTAGTCAATGTTGACGACAAGCGAGGTAAAGTAATGGTTCAAAACACTAAGGCGAATATTTATGAATTTTCATTATTAACACTTACCGATTTTAAAGCAAAGATTCTCGAAAACGTAATTACTGGTCTACATCTTGAGGTAAATGGCGATGAAGTTTTTAGCAGACTTGTTGGAAAATTTAATGCTTACAACCTGCTCGCAGTTTATGGCGTGGGTTCAATTTTGGACATTGATAGAATGGAACTACTTAGAGTAATTTCAGAGCTCAAGCCAGCCGACGGAAGATTTGATATTATTATTGCCACGGAAAAAGGAATCACTGGAGTTGTGGACTATGCTCACACTCCAGATGCTTTAAAAAATGTGTTGGAAACTTTGCAGGAGACAAAGTCATCAGGAAGCAAAATTATTACTGTTGTTGGATGTGGTGGAGATCGAGATAAAGGGAAACGACCGTTGATGGCAAACATTGCTGCCAATCTAAGTGATAAAATAATCTTGACTTCCGATAACCCTAGAACAGAAGACCCTACAATAATTTTAGCTGAAATGGAAGGAGGGGTAGACCAAGACAAAAAAGAAAAAGTGATTCGAATTGATGACAGAAAACAAGCGATAAAAACCGCGAGTCTTCTGGCGAATCAAGGAGACATTATTCTTGTGGCCGGAAAAGGACATGAGAAGTACCAAGATATTAAAGGAGTTAAAATTCCTTTTGATGATAAAGTTGAGTTGAAAGCGTCACTCGGCTTAAATTGACATAAACAAAATATTGAATAGTCAATATTTGAAATATAACCGCCTATCAATTTGAAAGAATTGAAAAGTGGAAAAGAGCCTAATCATTCTCAGATTCATTTTTACGGCTCGCAGTGGAATTGGCGACTTTATACTCCCAATTTAAAGTGGCTCTTCCACTGCTCCTTTTTTGAATGTGGAATGATTAGGTTTTATAAACGAAATGAAAGACTAGCTATAAAATGCTGTATTATTTGTTCGATTACTTAGAGGAGACTTATAACTGGACTGGTGCCAGTCTCTTTCAGTTTCTCTCTTTTCGAGCAGCACTTGCAGTAATATTGTCGCTAATCATTTCAATGCTTTTTGGAGGAAGGATCATTAGATGGTTGCAACGGCAACAAATCGGTGAAACTGTTCGAGACTTAGGATTAAAAGGTCAAAAAGAAAAAGAAGGAACCCCTACAATGGGTGGAATCATTATTCTTTTAGCCATTATCATTCCTTGTTTATTGACCGCCAAGCTGCATAATATTTACATTTTACTACTGCTTATAGCAACCTCTTGGATGGGGTGTATTGGCTTTCTTGATGACTACATAAAAGTTTTTAAGAGAGACAAAAAAGGTTTAAGCGGTAAGTTCAAAATACTTGGCCAGGTAGGACTGGGGCTAATTATTGCCATAGCCATGTTGTACAGCGATGATATCGTCGTACAAATGGATTACGCTAAAGCAATAGCAGCCAATCACGATATAGTAAAGACTATATCTACTGAAGCGGGACAAATTGCTTGGGTAAAAACTACCCTAACAAATGTTCCCTTTTTGAAAAATGGTGAATTTGACTATGCTGTAATAATGAGTGTTTTTTCACAAAATTATATGCAGCTAGCATGGGTGATTTTTGTACCCTTTGTGATCATTGTCGTAACAGCAGTTTCTAATGCCGCCAATTTGACGGATGGGATTGATGGATTGGCAACAGGCGTAAGCGCAATCATTGGAGCTGCTTTAGGCATGCTTGCATATGTTTCCGGTAACGTGATCGCTGCAGATTATTTGAATATTCTATACTTGCCAGGGGCAGGAGAGATATTCGTTTTTGCAGCTTGTTTTTTGGGAGCTTGTATTGGTTTCCTTTGGTACAATTCACACCCTGCACAAGTATTCATGGGAGATACTGGAAGCCTTAGCCTTGGAAGTATTATTGCGGTTATGGCAATTTTAATTAGAAAAGAATTATTGATTCCAATTCTCTGTGGAATATTCGTGGCAGAAAATTTATCAGTAATGATTCAGGTATCCTATTTCAAGTATACCAGAAAGAAATATGGTGAAGGAAGGAGAATATTTTTGATGTCTCCATTACATCACCATTTTCAGAAAAAAGGAATGCATGAGTCCAAAATTGTAACAAGATTTTGGATTGTAGGAATATTATTAGCCGTGTTATCATTGATCTCATTGAAGGTGAGATAATAAAACCGGAACCAAATGAAAATATGCGTCCTCGGAGCAGGAGAAAGTGGAGTAGGTGCAGCGCTTTTAGCTAAGCATCTAAAACATGAAGTATTCGTCTCTGATGGAGGTACCATTCTGAAAAAGTTCAGAACGGAAATGATTGAAAACCAAATTGATTTTGAAGCGCAATGCCATTCTTTTGATAAAATTCTGTTCGCAGATTTAATTGTCAAAAGCCCAGGTATTCCTGATGACGCCTATGTCGTGAAATCTTGCTTAGACAATTCAATCCCCGTAATTTCGGAGATAGAATATGCCAGCAGATTTACTAAAGCAAAACTCATCGGAATAACAGGCAGCAATGGTAAAACCACTACAACTCTGCTTACTTATCACATTCTCAAGAATGCCGGTTTGTCAGTTGAGATGGGTGGAAATGTTGGGAAAAGTTTTGCAAGATTATTAACCGAGCCGCATAAAGAATTTTATGTACTTGAGTTAAGTAGCTTTCAATTGGACGGTTGTCCAGACTTAAAACCATTCATTGCCATTCTATTAAATATTACACCTGATCATCTGGACAGGTATAACTATAGAATGGAACATTACATCGAGTCAAAATTTCGAATCACCGCTAATCAGCAAAAAGATGATTACCTAATTTTTAATCCTTTGGATAAAAATATTAGTGACTTCATTCTTACTGATGCACCAAGCGCAAGTTTATTGCCTATTCCAAAAGAATTGGTAAAAGACGGAAAGCTTGTGGCAGCCGAAGATTTGAATATCAATTTGGAACTATGCAGTCTAAAAGGAATGCACAATCACATGAATATTTATTGTGCTTTGAAAGTCGCCCAAATACTTGGCGTTTCTAAGGAAAAAATGGAAGAGGGTTTGAGTTCTTTTAAAAACGCTCCTCACCGGATGGAATTAGTGACGACTTATAAAGGGATTGAGTTTATCAATGATAGTAAAGCAACAAATGTAGATGCTACATTTTACGCCTTACAAGCTACTGAAAGTCCAATAATATGGATAGCCGGCGGAGTTGATAAAGGAAATGACTACCAGCAAATAGAAAAACTCGTTGCTCAAAAAGTAAAAACGTTGATTTGTCTAGGAAGTGATAATTCAAAGTTGGAAGATTTTTTTAAGACTACAGTCTTGGATATCAATTCTTGTAATTCGATGACTAAAGCAATAGAAATAGCGAAGCAAAAAGCAGAAAAAGGAGATGTTGTTTTACTTTCTCCAGCTTGCGCGAGTTTTGATTTATTTAAAAATTATATAGATCGAGGAGATCAATTTAAAAAGAAGATAGAAGAACTAAATAAGTAGATGCTAGCTTGGAATAAAATAGATAACGAATTGAAAGGGGATAGAGCCATTTGGCTAATCCTTGGGATACTTGCGCTATGCAGTCTTTTGGCTGTGCATAGTAGCTCGAGTATGATGGGATTCGAACGCCAAGGTGGTAACACGGAATTCTATTTGTACAAGCATGGTTTCTTTTTATTAGTAGGCATTGGAATGGCATACCTTTGTTACCGAATTCCTTATAATAAATTTTCTAAAGTGGCGCCTGGACTTTTAGTAGCCGCGCTGGTTTTATTACTATTTACTTTAGGGATGGGGACTGAGGTGAATTCTGCTAAAAGATGGTTGACTGTCCCTTTTGTTGGATTGACTTTCCAAACTTCTGATTTTGCAAAAATAGCCTTGGTGATTTACCTGGCAAGGGCAATTACCTCAAAGCAGGATATAATAAACTCTGGATATCAAGGAGCAACCTTATTACTTCCCATTGCAGCAGTATGCGTTTTTATTGCACCAGCAGATTTGTCGACAGCGATTCTTATGTTGTTTGTCAGCGTTCTAATGTTGATTATTGGAAGAGTGTCTTGGAAGTTGATCAGTGCACTTTGTTTAATAATGATCTTTTTATTCGCATGCTTGATTATCGTGGGAATGATTTTTCCAGAAGTAGTTCGATTAGACACCTGGTTAAGTAGAATAGATATGTTTATGCATAGTCCGGATGGTGGCTATCAAATCAAACAAGCAAAAATTGCAATCGCTGATGGTGAATTGACGGGGCTTGGACCTGGACATAGTATTCAGAAAAACTATTTACCAGCTCCTTACTCGGATTTCATTTTTGCGATTATTTGTGAGGAGTACGGGTTGTTGGGAGCAGCAGGAATCATATTACTATACCTCTGGTTTTTTTACCGATGTGTAGGAATAATAACTCGAAGTCCGAAAACATTTGGGGCTATGCTGGTCCTAGGTTTAGGATTACTGATCGTGGTGCAGGCATTTGCCAATATGGCGGTATCAGTACATCTGGTTCCCGTTACAGGGTTAACGCTTCCTATGATTAGTATGGGAGGAACTTCAATAGTGTTCACTTGTATTGCAATAGGAATAATATTAAGTGTCAGCAAGTATATTGAAAAAGTACCCGAGTAGTTTGGAAGCAATTCTAAATATTCGAGATGAAATAAATTCCTCAGGAAAAGACTTGAGGATCCTGATAAGTGGAGGTGGAACTGGAGGCCATGTGTTTCCAGCAATTGCCATCGCAAACCAACTAAGAGAATTATTCCCTAAAGCGGAGATTCAATTTGTCGGTGCCATTGGGAAAATTGAAATGGTGAAAGTACCTCAAGCAGGTTATCCAATTATCGGATTGCCTATTAGAGGCCTTCAACGTAGACTGACTTTGAAAAATTTATCAGTTCCTTTTCGACTTTTGAATAGCTTGATAAAAGCTTTTCGATTGGTTAGGAAATTTAAACCACAAGTGGCTATTGGAGTAGGAGGGTATGCTTCCTTTCCAACCTTATATGCCGCTAAAAAACTGTCTGTTAAAACAGTTGTGCAAGAGCAAAATAGCTTTGCAGGTGTGGCTAATAAATTGCTTAGAGGAACTGCAGATAAATATTGTGTGGCCTATGAAGGAATGGAGAAATTTTTTCCAAAAGAAAAAATTATCCTGACGGGAAATCCAGTTAGAAGTGAATTGGCAACGGTAACGGATTCTATCCAAGCGGCTAAAAAGCATTTCGGATTGGAAGAGGACCAGCCTGTAATATTTTTAACTGGTGGTAGCTTGGGTGCGCAAAGTATGAATGAAGCTTTTGTTGAAAATCATGCACTACTTGAAGCTAATCCAAGTATCCAGTGGCTTTGGCAAGTTGGAAGTTTATATGAAAAAAGATATGAACAATCCCCAACTGCTAAGCTGTCAAATGTGAAAATGATCGCATTTGTGGATAGAATGGATTTAGCCTATCACATGGCAGATGTGATGATTTGTAGAGCAGGAGCATTGACAGTCTCTGAGATTTGTCTCTTAGGAAAAGCAGCGGTCTTGGTCCCTTCGCCAAATGTGGCAGAGGATCATCAAACAAAAAATGCTTTAGCATTGGTTGAAAAGGAGGCAGCAATCATTGTGAAAAATAAAGAAGCAGAAAAGAAGATGATTCAATCTGCCCTCGACATTTATAAAGATAAAAGTCGAAAAAGTAAACTTGAAAAAAACGCTTTGGAAATGGGAAAGCCTCAGGCTACCCAAAACATTGCTTTAGAAATATTAAAACTAATTCAAGCTGAATAATAGCGAAGTGAAGAATATTGATACACTTAACCTTAATGATATTCGCTCCGTTTATTTTATCGGCATAGGAGGAATTGGAATGAGTGCGCTTGCAAGATTTTTTAATCAAAATGGAAAGCAAGTGCATGGTTACGATAAAGTAGCCACACCATTGACCAAAAAGTTGGTTGAGGAAGGTTTGAAAATACATTTTGAAGACAACCCCGATTTGATTCCTATGGATATTGATCTGGTGATTTATACACCAGCTATTCCTGATGATCATTTGGAAAAAAAATGGTTGCTCCAGCAAGGATTCAAACTCTATAAACGGGCGGAAATTCTAGGATTAATCAGCCGCAGTTATAAAACCATAGCTGTTGCGGGTACACATGGAAAGACTACTACTTCAACTTTGACAACTCACATTCTGAGAAAGAGTGGCATTGATTGTACTGCTTTCTTAGGAGGAATTTCCAATGACATCAATGGGAATTATGTCTTGGGTGAAAGCGATTGGTTAGTAGTGGAAGCGGACGAGTTTGATCGTTCTTTTTTACATCTAAATCCATCAATCTCAGTAGTGCTTAGTATGGATGCTGATCATTTAGATATTTATGGAGCACATAATGAATTGAAGTCCACTTTTAATGAGTTTGTAAATCAAACGGATAGTGAAGGAATTTTAATTCGAAGAAATGATTTGGAGTTGGAATTTGATCAAGAAAGAACAATTAGTTTCGGAGAAAAGGGAGCCGAAGCTCGATATGAAAATGTTCGCGTTTTGGATGGTTCTTTTGTTTTTGACTATGTATTTGAAGAAGTAAGAATTGAAAATATAAGATTGGCAATTGCTGGTCGACATAATATAGAAAATGCTTGTGCAGCATTAACAGTTGGAATTTTGCTTAATGCAAATCCACAAAAAATGAAGCAAGCGCTTGGTGAGTTCAAAGGAATTTACCGAAGATTTGAAGCGATATATCAAAATGATTCAGTAGTCTACATTGACGACTATGCGCATCATCCTACAGAATTGAAGGCTGCAATTTCTGCGGCTCGTGAATTGTATGAAGGAAAAAAAGTTGCTGGAATTTTCCAACCTCATCTTTTTTCCAGAACAAGAGATTTTATGGATGAATTTGCTGCAGCTTTGAAAATGTTGGATGAGGTGATTTTGCTGGATATTTATCCTGCACGTGAAAAACCCATTGAAGGAATTACCTCACAAGCACTGTTGGATAAAATTGATATAGAAAATAAAAAATTGTTTAGTAAAGATGAATTGTTGGACTTCATGAAAATTTGGAACGGGGAAGTCTTGATGAGTTTAGGTGCAGGTGATATTGACCAATTAGTTGTGCCAATTAAAAATATTTTAAAAGAAAATAAATGAAAGAAAGCAGCATAAAAAAGATGACCCAGTTGGCCGGTATTTTATTGGCCACAATGCTGCTTTTGTTTGCAATCAATCAAAAGAATATTTGCTTGATAAAAAAAGTGGATGTTAACATTGAGAACTTAATCGATAACGTAGCATTGATTGACAAACAAGATATTTTGTTGAGAATTGAAAGGAAGTTTGGTCACCGATTAAGAAAGGTAGCGGTAGGAAAACTAAACTTTGAAGCGCTAGAAGGCGAATTGGAAAAAGATCCATTTGTAAAAAGTGCGGAGGTTTATTTAGATGCAAATGAAACCATTCATTTAAATATTACCCAAAGAGAACCATTGTTTAGAATAAAAGCTGATGACGGCAGAGACTTTTTAGTGGATATGACTGGTGTGAAAATGCCATTGAGCCCACATGCTAGCCCAAGGGTGTTGGTGGTTACTGGAAATGTTCCAGTTCATCATCCAAATTTTTTAAAGATAAAGGATCATCCTTTTAATGACTTATTTGATTTGGTGCTGGAATTGAGTGCTGATCGATTATTGAATCCATTGATAGAACAAGTTAATATTGATGAATCACTAGTGTATACTATGGCCCCAAAAGTGGGAGACCAAAAAATACTTTTAGGAGTTAATGAAAACATTGATTCCAAATTAGAAAGACTCAAAGTTTTCTACCAGGAGGGATTACCGGTAGAAGGCTGGAATAAATACAAAACCATAAACCTAACATTTGACGGAATCGTGGTATGCAAAAAAGTATAGCCACAAAAAACTGAGTTAACATGAATGAGATGAACTTCACACACAAGGACATTGTAGTTGCCCTAGACATAGGAACAACTAAAGTATGCGCAATTGCCGGATTTAGAAACGAAATTGGGAAAATCGAGATTCTTGGAATGGGGAAGGTTGAATCTGCCGGAGTATGCAGAGGAGTCGTTTCTAATATCAACAAAACAGTTGAAGCCATTGAAGAAGCTATTCGAATGGCACAGCGCAAATTAAACTTTGACATCAAAGTAGTTTTTGTTGGAATCGCTGGACAACACATTAAATCACTTCAGCACCGAGGCCTATTAACCAGAGAGTCTAATCTGGATGAAATCAAAAGAGATGACATCGAAAGATTAATTCTTGATATGCATAGGTTAGTACTTCCTCCAGGAGATAAAATAATTCATGTTATTCCTCAAGAATTTACGGTAGACAATGAACAAGGGATTCTTGATCCAATCGGTATGTCAGGAGTTCGATTGGAAGCCAATTTCCATATTATCACAGGTCAGATTACTGCTTCCCAAAATATCAATAGATGTATTGAACGTATTGGGATGAAAGTTGGGGATATGACTTTAGAGCCCATCGCTTCGGCTGCGGCAGTTTTAGCTGAAGAAGAAAAAGAGGCAGGGATCGCCTTAGTAGATATGGGGGGTGGAACAACAGACATCACTATATTTTATGAAGGTGTGATCCGACATACAGCCGTCATTCCGTTGGGAGGGAATATTATTACTTCAGATGTAAAAGAAGGATGTGCCGTCACTAGTCAGCAAGCTGAAGGGTTGAAAAGAGAATATGGTTCTGCATTGGCGGATGAAGTATTTGACAATCGGGTGATATCAATTCGAGGTTTAAAAGGACATGCTCCAAGAGAAATTTCTGAGAAAAACTTGGCTAGAATAATTCAGGCTAGAGTAGAAGAGATATTTGATTACGTTGTCAATGAAATTAAAAAATCTGGACTTGAAAATAAATTGATTGGAGGAATCATGATTACTGGAGGTGGGTCTTTACTTCAAGATATTGAGAAACTTGTCGCATTGCACACCGGACTTCATACTAAAATAGGTTTTCCTAATGAGAAACTTGCTGCAGGATATTCTGAAGATTTCGTCAGCCCAATTTTTTCTACAGGAATAGGCTTACTGATCAAAGGAATAGAGTCAATGGAGTTAGATCCAGAATACTATTACAAGAAGTTAGCGGAAGCAGGTATAAAAGATGCAATTGCAGAAATTGATGTTGAAGTGACTGCAGGGGCTGAAAAAGAAGTTGCTGCGGTATCAAATGCTAAATGGTACGAGAAATTATACCGGGGTACATTGAAGTGGTTCGAAGAAGAACCTGATAGAGAATTTTAATCGAATTATTATATAGTCGTTAATGAATCTTAAAAAATTACTTAAAACTTAAAGTCATGCTATTTGAATTACCAAAAGAAGAAGAATCGATTATCAAAGTAATTGGCGTCGGTGGAGGTGGATCTAATGCTGTAAATCACATGTTTAAGCAGGGAATCGTGGGAGTGGATTTCGCTATTTGCAATACAGATAATCAAGCTATGGAACTTTCACCGGTTCCTACAAAATTACAATTAGGGCCTGAACTTACAGAGGGTAGGGGAGCTGGTTCAAAACCTGGTGTTGGAAGAGAGGCTTGCCTTGAATCTGTTGAAGATATCAAAGCTTTCCTTTCTGGAAATACTAAAATGCTTTTTGTTACCGCCGGAATGGGTGGTGGTACTGGCACAGGAGCTGCCCCAATTATCGCGAAAGCGGCTCAGGAATTGGACATACTTACTGTGGGTATTGTGACACTTCCTTTCACTTTTGAAGGTCGAAGAAGAAATAAAAATGGAGCGGAAGGGTTAGAAGAATTGAAAGATAATGTAGATACACTTATTGTTATTTCAAATGATAAGCTTCGACAAATTCATGGAAATTTAAAAATTTCTGATGCATTCTCCCAGGCGGATAATATCCTAACAACCGCAGCAAAAGGGATCGCAGAAATTATTACTGTTGCAGGTTACGTAAACGTGGATTTTGAAGATGTCAATACAGTAATGCGAGGATCCGGGGTCGCCATTATGGGAACTGCACAATGTGAAGGAGATGATCGAGCGAAAAGAGCGGTAGATGAAGCATTGAATTCTCCACTTCTTGAAGATAATGATATCCGCGGTGCACAGCACATTCTACTAAATATTGCTTCTGGTACAAGAGAAGTAACCATGGATGAGATTTTTGAAATCACTGAATTCGTCCAAGAAGAAGCAGGATATGGAACTGACTTAATCTGGGGTAACTGTTATGATGAAAATCTGGGAGAAGCAATTTCTGTAACCATCATTGCTACTGGATTTGATCGGGATGAAAAAGAAAAAGTAGAGTTTGAAGAAGAAAAGGTGGTAGTTGCTTTGG
>CALGJW010000439.1 GCA_937930025.1 uncultured Saprospiraceae bacterium
CCATCGCTATCTGGACAGCCAGCAAAAAGTTCTAGACCGGGAATATTTGGGCAGTCATCTTTGGAGTCAATGATTCCATCTCCATCCATATCATCTCTTGCACCGATTCTAAAACCTATATTCATTCCAATAAATTGGTAGCTATCATTTTTATCTGGATTTGCTGCATCAGAAATTCCTTCTAAATAATCAGACAAAGGAATTCTAGAACTTGCTTCAGCACTTACATAGACTGCAGGTGTTAAGTCAAATCTTATTCCTGCTCCTATAGGTATTTGGAAATTAGTAGTTTTTGTGTTTTCTATATCAGCGGTAATATCAGCATTGGACTTTCCGCCAAAATCAACCTCAGGATCAGTAAATGACATTCCTACTCCTCCGAATACATACGGAGAAATCATTCTTTTGAATGTTTTACCTGATGTTAAGTTGGTTGAGTTTTCTGATGAACTTTGCCATCTTTTTTTACCTAACAAATCATATTCTAATGTCAAGGATAGTTCCTTAATAGGGGAGGTAAAAGAAAAATCTCTAAGGTCGTGTCCTTCCAACTCTGTCAGGTTTTGATCTTGGCCACTTATTTCTGAACCCCAGAAATTAAGTCTTGCCCCTAGGTTGTCTTTGAAATTCAACTTCATATTTAATCCATATGCAAAGGCTGAATTTTCGGTGAGCATTGCTCCGTGTCTTCCCCAACTGTGAACGTCACTTCCATGTTCACCATATCCAAGAAATAAACCTAAGTCTACCTTGTTTTGTGAACTCAACAAAAAAGGAATGCTCATTAAAATTGTGAAGAAAAATATTACCCTTTTATTCATAATAAATGTTTAAAAACTATTCTTACTACTTTCGACCACTACGATCGATAAAATTACTACTCGCTTGTTGTGTACCCATCATCAACACATCTTGGATATTCACATGAGAAGGTTGCGTTGAAATGAAATAAACAGTCCTTGCAACATCCTTGCTAGTAAGCGGATTAAAATCTTTATAGATAGATGCTTTTTCTTTGTTTCCATCAAATCTCACCATGGCAAATTCGGTTTCCTCTACATGTCCCGGAGATACTTGACTGATTCTCAATCCATGTTTATAAAAATCTAATCTCATGGATTTAGTGATCGCATCAACAGCATGTTTACTCGCACAATAGACATTTCCGTTTGGATAAACTTCATGTCCAGCAGTAGAGCAGATATTGATGATGTGTCCACCATTATTTTTAATCATTATTTTACTGACGGCTTTGGTGACATAAAGCAATCCTAAAACATTGGTATTAATCATAGTTTCCCAATCATCAATATTTCCTTTGTCAAGGCTTGCATAACCTTTGGCCAGTCCGGCATTGTTTAGAAGGATATTGATGTTTTTCCATTTTTCTGGAAGACCTTCAATTTTCTTCTTAACACTCTTTCTATTTCTTACATCAAAACAAAGTGTGTGTACATTTACACCATACTTTCTTTCGAGCTTATTTTTGAGTTCTTCAAGGCGCTCTTTCCTTCTACCTGTAATGATTAATTGATAACCATTTTTTGCATAGATCTTGGCACTAGCTTTTCCTATTCCAGAAGTAGCTCCTGTGATTAAAACGATTTTCTTCAATATAGGCTTCCCCATCTTTTATTTAATACTGTTAATTATATCAAAAAATTCATCCTTAAAGCCCTCAAACTCCTTTGTAGCAGGTCCATTAAAGCCTGTATGGATTTTTACAACCATATTGTTTTTGTCAAGAAAAAATAAAGTAGGATAGGAGATTACCTTATCTACAAATGGTAATATCTCCGTTGCTTCGGATTTGTTATAATAGCCTGCATGCAGCATAGTCCATGGGATTTCCATGGTTTCTTGATACTTTTTAATAGCCGCTTTAGATTTGCTTTCGTCTCTATATCTCTCAAAACCTAGACTAATTACTTCAAATCCTAAGCCAGTTATTGATTTATAGTGTTCTTTTAGAAAATTAACTTCATCTCTACAATTAGGACACCACGTTCCCATAACATTAATAAGCTTCGGTTTTCCTTGAAATCGGTTATCTGAAAGTGATATTGAATTTCCATCAGGATCAGAAAAAGTAAATGATATTGGCTCCTTTGAAGTTGGCTTTGATAATTCATATGGACTCGTCAAAGTAGATTCTGTAGTCGATCTTTTTGCGATCCAGTTACTGAGGTAATGTTTGCCACTTAAAAATTGTCCTGTCAATTCATCCTTTCCAGTTTCCTTTCCTTCAAATAAAAAGGCATGCGAACCATCAAAAACGCTTAGATAGAACTTTTTATCAGCAACGATTCCTTCTAAAAATCGATAGTCACCTGTTTC
Source organism: uncultured Saprospiraceae bacterium (assembly GCA_937930025.1). Lineage (GTDB taxonomy): Bacteria > Bacteroidota > Bacteroidia > Chitinophagales > Saprospiraceae > JABDJM01. Next base: position 2,338 of record CALGJW010000439.1, read on the forward strand.
TGTTTTAAAAGTGCCGGTAAGATGATCTCCATCTTGATTAAACACACCTCGCGCTGGATAAGCATCTTCACCTTTGTCATGGTCAAAAGTAACATCCCATTCTCCTGTTAGATCAACGGAAGCTTTTTTGGGTGAAACTTTAAATCGTTGGTCTTGGCCTTGATATGCTATGAAAGGAATACTATAATTCTCTTTATAGTTTACATACCAAGTTCCTTCGATAAAGGTCTCTTCATAAATGGCTTTGATGTAGGTGTCATAGGCTGGAAAATTAATAATTAGTGTATCCTTGGCGGTCGACCTATCTAGGTTGTAGATAATATCACTCACCATGATCTTTTCTTCACCATTAACGATTTCAATGACAAAACTATCTTGATTTACATAATTGACATTGAAGATGAAGGGCAGTTCTCTATAGTTTTTTTCAATACTATATTCTTTTACCTCTTCTTTAACGGCACTTAGTTTCTTTGCTTCAGGACCTTCTTCTAATGGTAATTTCAGAACACCACGCCAAGGGCCTGGAGGAAGTGCTTTAAATTTATCATCAATCTGTATACAGGAAAACGTTCCAAATGTTAAACACATAAGGAGAAAAATGGTGTAGGCTTTGTTCATGATTATTAGCTTGATTTTTCACCTTTAAAATGGTCCTCCTTGTATTTAAAGAGGACATTAAAAGTGGTAAGACTTCCGTAGATTCTTGTAATATATTGTTGGAGATTGACCTTGTCTTCGTCAGTTAGCTTTTTGCTAGCATTGATTCTTTGTTCCATTACCCTGATTCTATCTCTGACCATCACGATCTTGTGAAAAAAC
>CALGJW010000440.1 GCA_937930025.1 uncultured Saprospiraceae bacterium
AATTCAACCAAAGCTTCTTTTCTTTTTGGCGCTAATGATTATCGACTGATGAAGCAACACCTTAATTTAATGGGTGTGGAAAATGAAAAAAATGAAAACTACATCGCCTTAGAGTTAGACATCTCAAATCTTGATACGGGTGGAGTCGCTAGTCTCAACATTTATCGCGTGGGATATACGGCAACCGATAGCTCGGATAAACCATTTAAGTCCATCGCTATTCCTAAAGAAGTCATCAATCAAGAAAATAAATATCAACAGCATCTAATCTACATGACCAGTGTTTTTGGCATGTGTGAATTTTATATTGGCGGAACTGACGAGCGCAATAAATTATATGATCCTGCTTTAATTCCGGATTCTCCCTTTGCAGGAAAAGGATTAAATCTAAATCCCATTGGACTTGGCAATAACGCTATTTGCTTTCCGCACATTTGTGATATCGGATTTAAAACGAGTAAAGGCCAATCCGCTTTTTTTTCCAACATAACCATTCAAAATATTCGCAAACCTGCCAATCTTCTTTTTTCGGACTCGCCTGCCGCGAAGGCCTGGAAGGCAGGTAGCGAAAAATCCAGAACGCCTCTTTTTTCAGTCCTACCTCGAGTAAAAGGAAAATACATTATTGTTCCTGGAAAAATTATAACTGCAGATCCAAGCAGGAATGCTGTGCCCTTACTTCGATCTGAATTTGACGCCAAGAAGAATGAAATTGAGAAAGCTCGATTATACATTACCGCTCGAGGGATTTATGAGGTTTTTATAAATGGAAAAAGAGTAGGAGACGATTACTTCAATCCAGGACTGACGCAGTACAACAGGCATCACATGTATCAGACCTATGACGTCACGGAAATGCTCAATTCATCCGGAAGCGAAAATGCAATAGGCGCAAGTCTCGCAGAAGGATGGTTTAGTGGCAATAGCACTTTTAGTGGAGACAACTGGAATTTTTTCGGAGATCGACAATCACTATTAGCCAAGCTAGTAATAAATCATAAGGATGGTTCAGAACAGGTAATCACTTCTAATGAAAAGGATTGGAAAATATTTACGGATGGTCCAATTCGCGTGGGTTCATTTTTCCAAGGGGAAGTGTACGATGCCACAAAGGAGAAACTAGTAGAAGGTTGGACGACTGCAAACTTTGACGATAGCAATTGGAAACAAGCACAAGAAGTTTCTCTGAAAAGTCAAGCCACTCTGGGAAGCACCACAGATTTTTTGGGAAGAGAAAATATATTGAACTACGATGATTGTCAACTCATCGGACAATATGGAAACAATGCCAAAATTGTAAAAACCCTAACTGCCATTTCTGTCAATGAAGTGCGACCAAATGTCTACGTCTATGACATGGGGCAAAATATGGTGGGCGTTCCAAAGTTGAAAATTGAAAATGGCAACGCTGGACAATTAATAAATATTCGATTCGCCGAAGTCCTGTATCCTGACTTGCCGGAGTATAAAGACAATGTTGGAATGGTCGTCATGGAAAATCTCCGAACGGCTCATGCCACTGATCAGTATATTTTAAAGGGGGACTTCGAAACAATACAACCTAGGTTCACTTTCCACGGTTATCGTTTTCTTGAAATTACTGGTTTAGAAGAAGCACTTCCTTTGGAGGCTGTCCAAGGATTGGTCATTAGCTCCGTAACTGACTTATCTGCCCACTATGAGACAGATAACCCCGGGGTGAATAAACTTTGGGAAAACATTTCTTGGTCGCTACGTAGTAATTTTTTATCCATTCCCACCGATTGCCCACAAAGAAATGAACGCATGGGCTGGAGTGGAGATATCTCCGTCTTTTCAAAATCTGCAACCTACCTCACTGATGCTAATTTATTCTTGAGAAGACATCTGTTGGCGATGCGAGACGTGCAGGCGGAAAATGGCAGGTTCACTGATGTGGCACCTATGGGCGGAGGATTTGGTGGAACACTTTGGGGTAGCGCGGGAATAACTGTGGCCAAAGAAACTTATAACAAATACGGCGATTTGCAGTTGCTCCAAGAGCATTACGACGCAATGAAAAAGTATATTTTCTTTTTGGAAACCAAAGTGAATGAGCAAGGAATTTTAGTAGAAGGTCCCTTGGGAGATTGGTTAAGCCCCGAAGGAAGTAAAAATGACAATACACTATTTTGGATGGCCTACTTCGCCTACGATCTTCAGATCATGAGTGACTTTGCAAAAGAATTAGGACGCACAGAAGAAACGGAGTCATTCAAAAATAAATCCGAAGCCATTAAAAAAATATTCAACGAAGTCTATGTGGATAAAGAAACGCATCGAACAATTAAGTCAGGAATTCCACTTGGGTTTTTCGGGCCGCCCAAAGAATTAGCCCCGGGAGAAATAGGGGATAAAGGCCTACTCATTGATACCCAAGCATCCTACGCCATTCCTTTAGCCTTGAATACTTTTAACGAAACCAATCGCCCATTTGCAGAAAAATATTTGAATGAAACAGTGCGCAGAGAAAATACAGATGACGATGGGATACTAAGACCACCATATTCCTTGATGACTGGTTTTATAGGAACGGCTTCCATTTCTGAAGCGCTATCAAAACAGGACCGAGATGATATGGCCTATCAGCTATTAGTCAATAAAAAATATCCTTCTTGGCTGTATTCAGTGGAAAATGGCGCAACGACCATTTGGGAAAGACTAAATAGTTTTACGCGTGAAAATGGTTTCGGTGGAAACAATAGTATGAATTCTTTCAATCATTATTCCTTCGGTTCAGTGGCCGGATGGATGTGTGAATACTCGTTGGGTATTCAAAGAGATCCGGAAGTTGCTGGCTACAAACATTTCATCCTTTCTCCAAGACCAGATTGGACCAATCAGATTCGTACCGCAAGTGGTCATTATGATTCTGTCTATGGAAGAATTGAAAGTCAGTGGAATACCAAAGGTGCATTTACTTATTATAAATTTACAATTCCAGCAAATACTACAGCTACACTTCAACTGCAGGCCGATCATATGAATTTGATTAAATACAAAGGGAAACCGATTTCCAATTGGCCGGGAGTTTCTGATCAAGGAAGGCGAACGCATATTCCATTGAAGTCTGGTACCTACGAATTTTCAGTCAGATGGGCTGAATAATTATTTTTGTCAAAAAAAATAAAATGAAATTTGTGCTGCGTCCCATATTGGATAAAATGGAAGAAATCTATCAGCAGCCTAGGACGGTGGAAAGATTTCAGCACTACCTTTCCATGTTGCAAGGGAAGAGTAAAAAAGATATGCTTGTTCCCATTGCTGGTTATAATCCCATGGGTTCCGATCAAGTCTTGATGAAACTTCGAGAATTAAAAAATATTAATGCCGAGGATATTGCCCAAGTCGAATTAGAAAGCATCAATGCCCAACTTGATTCCAAGTCAAATGATGAAGTGGAAGTTGTTTTAAATTTAGCAGATGATCTAGGCGGCGCTTGGTCAAACTTCTATGCTACAGATTTTGCGAGTAAGTTTTCCTTGAATGCCTTGGTGGAACGAAATTTTTGTGCGCCCTATTTTTGGACAGGAGAAGATTATACCGAAGCATTAATTCAAGCGCGCGTAAGAGATTATGTATTTAGAACTTTGTATTGGAAAAAGAATGGAAAACTTAAATCTTTAAAAGATCATTTCGAACAAGAACAGTTCGTTCAACAAAATGCAAAGGCAATTGACACCTCCAATTTCGATCAACTTAAGTTTGGTAAGATCAAAGCATTCTATCAAGAGAATCAGGAATCCGACTCCTACAACCTAATATTTAATTTCTTTTATGGAGATGAGGCTTGTGAATCCTTAGCCTATCCAACATTTGGGATGAGCAAAAATGCAGGATTCGAATATGCTAAATATTGTGCATTACCCAGATAAGTTCTTTCCTTGGTACACAAATACTATCTTAATCGCTTTCCCTTATTTTGGTTGTTAATTCTGGGCTATTGGATCTAGTGTCGCGGATACTTATCGAGGTTTTAATTATGGACTATATTGGATTCGAAATTCGACACGCATCGAATTCGTGTTAATTAGTTGATTGCGAAGCAAGCTTCGTGAAAATAAATAAGTTTGATCGATAAGTTTTTCGACTTCGTGTTAATTGGTGAAATTAGTGGCTACTTTAACGCTTTCGAAGGTCCATTCAGCTTAGTCAAAGGCGTTTATAGCCTAAAGAAATTTGTATGCTATAGATCGGAGTAAATTGATCAAATATTTGTAGACTAAAGAAAGAGGTAGGATATTTTGTGTCTTTTTTATAAGGAAAAACAAGGTGGCCTTTCTTAGTTATTTTCTAACTTTAGAATTTACTTCATCGGTTTTGGCATAATCAGCTCAAATGAAACAACTCTTACTTTTGCTTTCCACACTTCTATTATTTTCTTGTAATCAAGTAGAAACAAAAACTACGTCAGATTCAACTAATGAAATTGAGCAGTGGCTTACTTTCAAAGGAAAACCAAACATGCCAAAGATTGTCTTAGTTTCCGGAGACGAAGAGTATAGATCCGAAGAAGCCCTGCCTCAACTGGCCAAGATATTAGCCACACATCATGGTTTCAATACCACTGTGCTATTCGCCCAAGATCCCAAATTCCCCGGCATTGTCAATCCAAACTATACGCAAAATATTCCTGGCTTAGAAAAGTTAGCCAAAGCAGATCTAATGATTATTTTTACCCGATTTAGAGCATTGCCAGATGATCAAATGAAACACATTGATGCGTATCTGAAAAGTGGAAAACCAGTCCTCGGTATGCGCACTTCAACCCACGCCTTCAAGTTCAAGGATGTAGATGTCAAAACCAGTTATGCTCACTACGGGAACTATGCCGAAGTAAAGAATGCTTGGAATGGCGGCTTTGGCAGATTGGTGATGGGAGAACATTGGATCGCACACCACGGAGATCATGGCAGCCAAAGTACGCACGGGTTGATTGCACCTGAAGCGGCTAATCATCCCATACTAAATGGAATTGAAAATGGAGATGTTTGGGGACCCACGGATGTTTACCGAGTGAGACTTCCACTCCCAGGAGATTCAGAAACATTATTGCTAGGCCAAGTGACTGATCGCGAAAAGGACCTCAACGAAAAAGACCCAAGCTTAGGAATGCAACCCACCGATAAAAAATTACCAGCAGATCGAAATGATAAAGCAGGCAAAAGCTACAACCAAAATAAACCCATGATGCCTATCGCTTGGACTAAGTCGTATCTGACAGGACCAGAAGGAAAACCCGGAAAATGTTTTGCCACAACCATGGGTGCTTCTACCGACCTACTCTCCGAGGGGACCAGAAGACTATTAGTCAATGCAACTTATTGGTTGCTCGGATTAAAGATTCCGTCTAGAGCCCAAGTGGATATTGTCGGTACCTACCAGCCAACAAGATTCGAATTTAAACCTACCGAATTAGCAGGCGGGAAAGAAGGATATTGGGAAAATAAAAATCGCTTAATAACTACATTTAAATAATATGCCAAAGCCAACGAACAAAAAAGAATTGCTTGCAGAAAGCAAAAAGATCTTCGATAAATTATTCGAGTTGATTGATTCTTATCCTAAGGCTGAACTAGAAAAAGAATTCCCCAAAGGAACGCTAAATAGAAATGTACGAGACGTCCTAGCTCATCTCCACGAGTGGCACCTGATGTTCTTAGGATGGCACAAGGTCGGAATGAAGGGAGAAAAACCGGACATGCCAGCCAAAGGATACACCTGGCAAACCATGCCGGATTTAAATCTAGAAATTTGGAAAAAATATCAACCTACGAGTTTGACATCTGCAAAAACAAAGCTCAAAAAGTCCTACGCAAAGGTAATCCAGGTAATTGAACAACATTCCGACAAAGAATTATTCACTAAGAAAAAATACAAATGGACGGGTTCCACTTCGTTAGGAGCCTATTTGATTGCAAATAGTTCAAGTCATTATGTTTGGGGGATTAAGATTATTAAGAGGGGGTTGAAAGGCAATTAGTTCAATTGCCCTGCGAGCGCAATTAGTTCAATGCCTTCGTCGCAAGGACGATAAGGCTTGTATGCAATATGCTCTTGAACTAATTGATAAACCTATTTCGGAACCCTAGCCTCAAAAGTCCCCTTAAAAATAACCGTATCAGGTTCCCCAAAAAAACTTGGTGTACTAGCCTGTCTAGGCGCATAAGCCAAGTTCAAAAATCCTTCTACGTTCCTTTTGTTTTTTGAGACATAAGTCAACTCAAATGCCAACTCTTTATAGTCTTCTACTAAATCCCATTCTGCTTGAGGAGTTGGATCTCCAGGCGTTCTATTTTGATACACGGAACTAATTTCTAATGGATTTGAAGAATCATATGCTTTGATAAATTGTTCTCCTTCTTCAATATGTAGATTACTTACTCTAATTTTACCATGGGGAGGGTTAAATTTAGTTTGGGCATTTGAGAAACTAATAAAAATTTCATCTGGAAAATTTGTACTAGATGAGCTAACTATTTCATTGTCCCATGTTTCATTATTTTTAAGAATACTTGATTCTCCGGCATCAGTAATATTTTTGGATCTATCACAAGCAGGGAAAATCAAAATGATTAGCAAGTAGAATTTTAAATTACTCATGGTCAACAATATTCTTTTGATCCAGTAAGAATTGATTTTTTCAAATATAAAATTTATTCCAACAATATTATAGCATAATTATCAATGTAAAATTGATTCTTCAGAGATAGTCAGTGGCGTAGGTGTAATATGCGCAATTCTTTGTTAAATTAAACGATGACAATTCGTTTCGTTAAATTTACGTTAGATACTAACTAAGGTATTTCAAAAAGCTAAAACTAAAACAATGTCCTCATTTTCCCCAATGCTAAAAAGTATAGTTCTAACTATTTCTTTAGCTTTCACCATCAATGTGCTCCAAGCCAATTCGACCTTTAGGTATCTTGAAATCCACCAAAATGAAATAGAGATTGGAACCTACCAAGGCAAAGGAATTAAAAAGAAAAACCCCATTGTTTTTCCTTTAAAAAATTTAGACATAAAGGAAGTGAAAAAGGCATTGTTGGAAAACATTTCTGACTCTAATAATCCTAAGGTCCTTTATTATTTCCATTCATTATACGGAGGGGTTTCCATCTATCATCGAAATACAATCAAAAAAATGCATTCCATAGAGGACGTTGATTTGGTCGTCTCTGTGATTTGGCATACAGAAGGATTATCCTACAAAAATTCTTATCTGCAAGCATACGAAACTGGAAAATCAATCTCTACGTTCGTTGGACATTAACTAAGTGATACCCAACACAAAAATATGGTGATGTGTCATTCTATGGGGCATCGAATTTTTCAGGGTGTCGTAGATCATGCTGCGATAGACGTAGTGAATATTGATTTATTAATTCTCGTGGGTTCCGATTTGCCAGTATACATTTTTGAAGAATCCTTTCAAGCTATTGCAGATATGACTGAACGAATAGTGCTGTATGTCCATGAAAACGATCGACTACTAAAAGTGTCTCATAAAAAACATGGAAAAGAAAGATTGGGAAAAGATGGATTGCTTGAAAGCGGCAAAATCAATGAATTGAAAAACTTGCAAAGGATAGATGTGACGCATTCCAAAGGGCAAGCTTGGATCAGACTTTCTAATCACATTTACTTTAAAAGAGACGCTCATGTCTTACAAGATATTAATTGGGTGATTAATGAAAATAATATTCAAAGAAATGAACGACTTACTAAATTGGAGGGGAATCGATTTGTTTTGAATTGATTGGTGGAGTGAAATAAGCTATGAAGGTCAAATCCTTAAGTGTAACGTCGAATATCGTGAAACATGAAAATCCCGATTCAGACAACATTCCTTAAAATTGTCTGAATCAGGATTTTCAAGATGATTAGATTCACAAGATCTAAACGTATGTCTGCTTCGATTTAACAAATGCGTAGTTAAATTAATTTTGGAACAAAACATCTATCTTGTTATCTTTCCATAAGATTATGACAAATTCTACCTAATGGATCTGAATGACATAACATATAAAATAAACGGTTGCTCAATGAAGGTGCACAATACCTTGGGTAACGGATTTCAAGAAGTCATCTATCAAAGATGTCTGGCAATAGAGTTAGATAAGGCCGGTTTGAGTTTTGTTAGAGAGCTTGCCCATCCTATTTATTATGAAGGCATAGAAGTAGGAAGCAGAAGAGCTGATTTTGTTGTAGAAGAAAAAGTGATCGTAGAGCTAAAAGCAGTGATTAATCTAGAAGACGTTCATTTAGCCCAAGCCAAAAACTACGTAGTGGCATACGACAAACCAATTGGCTTGCTAATAAATTTTGGTGCAAAAAGTCTACAATTCAAAAAAATCTATAATTCAAAATATCAGTAATAGACTCAAAGAATAATATCCTGAAAACCCTCCAATCCTGATAACCTGCTTTTGCCGAATTTCTACGTTTAACCAAATAGTAGTTCATAAATATCTCAAAACCCAGTCCAACTCAAAACTCAAAAAATAAAATCTTGGAAATCCTAAAATCCTGAAAATCCTGATTCAGACAACTACGCCTATTCGAATTAGCCATTCGTCTCAAAAACCCTATATTTAAAACTCAATAGAAAGTAAATGACATTCCTTTCCAAACAATAATTGAATGAAAAATATAGATCGCAGAAAATTCCTAAAACGCACCGGACTTTCCGCAGGTGCCATAGCCATTTCAAATCTAATTCCGAACGATGCAGCTGCACAATCGGAGCGCAGTCAAAATGCCCGATACATGGGAGACTTCGCCGCAGAAAAATTATCTACCATCCGGATGGCATTTATCGGCGTAGGTAATCGAGGCGGAGATCATATGAAATTCGCAGCACAATTACCTGGTACTGAAGTGGTAGCCATCTCCGATCTCTATGAAGACAATGTAAAAAAATGGAAAGAAGAAGCGGTAGCCATTGGCAGAGGAAATGGAAATCGACATCAAGCTATAAAATTATATCACGGAGGAGAAGATCGCTGGCGAGATATGTTGGCAGAAATAAAACCTGACGTGGTTTTCATCGCGACGAATTGGAATAATCATGCACCCATGGCGATAGCAGCCATGAAAGGAGGAGCACATGCCTTTGTGGAAGTACCCATGGCAGTTACGCTAGAAGAGATGTGGGAAATTGTCAATGTCTCAGAAAGCACACAGAAACATTGTATGATGATGGAGAATGTCAA
>CALGJW010000441.1 GCA_937930025.1 uncultured Saprospiraceae bacterium
ATCAGCAATTCCTTGCGGATCTAATCCATTGGTCGGCTCATCAAAAATTAAAACATCGGGATCACCTACAAGGGTAGCGGCAATCGCTAGCCTTTGCTTCATTCCCAAACTATAACTCGAGAATTTAGACTTTCTACGATCGATTAAATCTACCGCGGTCAAAATTTCATCAAAATTCTTGTTTTCCGAACCCTTAATATGTCTGACAATCTCTAAATTCTCATCTGCATTGAGGTAGGGGAAGAAGTTGGGCGTTTCAAGGATGGTCCCTATTTTTTTAAGAGGATGAGGATTTTTTCCTTCAAACCACTCATAGGAGCCACTATCAGATTTAAGAACACTGGTGATCATGCCTAAGGTAGTGGTCTTGCCACTTCCATTCGGTCCTAGGATGCCATATATCTGCCCAGCTTCAATTTTTAAATTGAGCTTATTGACAGCTTTGATGTGGCCGTAGGATTTAGATAGGTCTTTTATTTCTAGAACAGTCATAAATGGAACAATTAGATGACTAAGCTAAATATAATTTAACGGAAGGGATTAATATTATCGATTGATCTTGAGAAAAAGCTGACCTATCCTTAGAAAGGGTAGTTAATGGCAATGGTAGGGTTACCAAAGAAACCTTGTTTGATGGGGCTTTGGTAATAGGTTTCTAATGGAGTTCCTTCGTTTAGTAAGTATGGATTTTTAAGTCGATAAGCGAAGTCAAATCTTAGAATAAAGTAATCCCAATCAATCCGAAGACCCCATCCCCAACCAACAGCCAGTTGCTCGTATAAGTTGGTAAGTTGCGTATTGTCTCTAGACGCATCAAGCTCTAAGGTCCAAATGTTGCCTGCATCAACAAACAAGGCATATTCTAGTCGCCAAAATAGATCAGATCGATATTCAATATTGGCTTCCATTTTAATATCCCCAGCTTGATAAAATCTTACATCTGGGGTAGGGAATAGTAAAAGGTCAGAGTAACCTCCCGGTCCTAATTCTCTTGCCTGCCAAGCCCTCATCGAATTCGGTCCACCTACAAAAAATTGTCTGATATAAGGAACGGATTCACTATTCGCATATGGTTTGGCAATACCAAAATTTACCCTGGCTGCGAAAGCTGAATACTCGTTTAATTTTTTATGCAGTCGCCAATCAAGCTGAAGTTTGGCAAACTTGGCAAAGCCAAGGGAGTTAGATAGCTGAAAATTAACATTCCTTTTCGTAATGGCATTGTAAGCTTGATTCAATAATTCGATTTCTCCACCTGACAATTCAAAGTTTCCAAACATTGACCATGAAAGACCTTTAACAGTGGCTGGCTTTTGGTAAAGCGCAGAAATTTCTTTAAAAAATATCCCACTAAATACCACAGACTTGAATGAGTTTTCTAATAAAGGTGAAGCATCTAAGATCGTTACCCAGGCAGGTCGACTTTCGTAATCCAAGACATTAAAACCAGTAGGACTAAAGGAAATTTCCCAATTATTGGTGGGCTTATAAGTATATCCAACCTTTGCAGAAAAGTTGTTTATCTTATAGAAGTTCAGAACATCTTGGAAATTCCATCCAACTGAAAAGTTTGTACTAGTAGCTACCTCAAATTTTTCTTTTTGTTCTGTTGATATATCTCCGATAGAATATAGCAAACCAATGATGCCTAAATAATCTACCTGTCTAGGAACCGTTGTAACGTTTGAAAGACCTAGATTGATGGCATTGGTACGAAAAAAACTTGGTTGATTTCTCCCTAAGATGGCAAACTCTAAACCCGCTTCCCCAAATGATTCATTTTTTTCTGATCCACCAAAAGCATTTCTATTGATCAATGAACCATCTGCCGCAAAACCGAGCAACCGATTGGCAAATGAAGTATTAAAGGTACTGTAAAAGGCACCCAATCCAACATCGTAAGACCACTTGGTACTGTGAGGGGTTAGGTAGACATCATAATTGATCAGCGTATCAACTTGAGTATCATAGCTTGGTGATAACTTTACAAATTTATAGGTGCTTAATGCTGATAACTGTTTAATCGATTGATAGTATTTTGATCTATTGTATAGATCTCCAGATTTAATAAAAATTTGACGATCAATAGATCTTGGCTTAATCACAAAGTTTTTAGATTGAGAAAAGTAATTATTTCCTCGGATAACAATGGAAGGAACTTTTGGGTAAGCCCGGTCTTGTATATAATCTGTATAGACGTTGATCTTTCCGATGTGATATTTGACGAAAGTATTGGAAGTAGAAGAAGCATTAAGTTCAAATAAAACATTGATTCGTTTTTCTACCTCAGAACTATCTCCTTTTATCCGAATATTCTTCGACAAGAAATTGGCGTATCCTTTATTTTGAAGCGCCTGGAAAATTCTTTCTTTTTCAGTTTCAAAAGCAGCTGCATCAATTGGGTTACCACTTTTTATATATGCCTCTGGTTCAATTTCATCCAAGATGATTTGAATTTCAGGTACATTTGATCTATAGAAAATGGAGTCTACTTTAAACTGGGTTTGCAGGTCAACTACAAATTCTGTTTTGGCTTTCTTTGCGTTTACCTTATAGGAACTCTTAACCGTTGCATCATAAAAACCTTTTTTGTTTTGAAGGTAACGTTGCATCTCATAAGCACTAGATGCAACCTTTAGGCTATCAAAAATCTGATGTTCGGTGGCAATGTATTTTCTGATGAAGTTCTTCCATTTTGAAGTATCAGAAGGCGATTGATTTTTTAAATCATAATAGTCTCTTGGAACAAAGATGAATTTGGAAGGTGGAGGTTGTTGGATTAATTGAGATAATTCATATTCTAGATTAGAAAGATCACTATTCTGGATTTTATCTGCAATCTTAATTTCTGCTTCCCTTACCAAAGCTTGATCATCTGGAATGAAAGAGGTACTTCGGCAAGCGCTAAGAAAAATGATTAAAGACAGAATGAAGAAGAGTTGTATCTTTCTGCCCTTAATTAAAATATATAATGCCTTGCGTTCCAAATGATATCTAAGTCTTTATTAAAATATGTCCAATCACTTCACAGTCGGAAGAATAGGCAAAAATATGATAAATTCATTGCCCAAGGACCTAAAATTGCCAATGAAATTCTTGCATCAGGGATTCTGACAGTAGAATACATCCTTGCCGACAGTGCTTATATTGAGAAAAACCAAGAATTGCTCAACAAATACAAAAGTCGGGTACATCTGGTGAGCGATAAAGAATTGGAAAGAATATCTACTAATAAGACGCCTAATAGCGTGTTATTAGTTTGTGACAAGCTCCCTGATAATGCTAAAGTTAAGTTAAAAGGGGATTGGGCATTCTATTTGGATCGAGTGCAGGATCCTGGAAATGTAGGAACAATTGTCAGAATTGCAGATTGGTTTGGCATTAAGCA
>CALGJW010000442.1 GCA_937930025.1 uncultured Saprospiraceae bacterium
GAACAGGGAAATATATACTCTAATTCTATCGCTGGTAACGTAAGCCAAGATTTAGATGCAACATGTGATAGCACTGTCCTAGATATTCCCACTAGCAATTGGTTAATTACTGCAGAAAAATCAGGAGATACATTCATTGGATCCACAGATAGTTCAGGCAACTATTTTATCCCGGTGGACACTGGTGCCTATGTGATCACTTGTCATTATCCAAATGAATATTGGACCAGCTGCGATAATGATTCTATGATCAATCTTATTGATTTTGATAATCAAATAGAAATCGACTATTCGGTTAGCGCTTTGGTAGACTGCCCTTTGATTACTATTGATGGGAATACCCCTTTTCTGCGTCCTTGCTTCGAGCGTCCTTCTTATTTTCAGTATTGCAATGAAGGAACAGTGGTTGCAGAAAATGCAAGGATAGAAATAACTTTAGATTCTTCCATTTCGGTTAGCTCCTCCTCAATTCCTTGGGATAGTCAAGTCGGAAATACCTATATTTACGAAGTAGGAGATTTAGCCCCATTGGAATGCGGTAATTTTTCCATGAGTCTTTTCTTAGATTGTGATGCCCCACTTGAAGATACTTACAGCATCAAAGCCAAAGCTTTCCCGGACACAAGTTGTACACCGCTCGATCCACAATACTCCGGCGCATTTGTTGAATTGTCTGGAATTTGCAATGATCAAGAAATAATATTTACCATTAAAAATGTAGGAGATGAACCAATGGATATGTCTCGACCTTACATTATTGTAGAAGATGCTGTTTTAGGTTACTCGAATCAAGTTCAATTGCTAGCAAACGAGTCCGTTGACATTCCGATTCCAACGAATGGTTCCACTTATACTTTGATTGCCAATCAAGTGACTAACGCTCCTGGGAATTCAAATCCAATGGTGGTACTCGAAGGATGTGGGACAAATGGACAAGGAACCTATAGTACTGGATTTACCAATCAATTTGGCTTGGATGATGGCAACCCATCCTGTGATTTAGATTTGGTTGAAGCAAGAAACTCATTTGATCCCAATGCTAAATCAGCTTACCCCATTGGTTACGAAAATTTGCATCTGATAAGACCCAATACGCCTTTAGAATATACCATCTATTTTCAAAATACTGGATCAGACACTGCGTTTACAGTTGTGCTTCGCGATACTTTGGATCGTTGGTTAGACCTGACTAGTTTTGAAGTTGGTGCAAGTTCACATAATTATTCTTATAAATTTGAAGAAAATAGGACCTTGAAATTCACTTTTAATAATATTAATTTACCAGATAGTACAACCAATCAATTGGGTTCAAATGGCTTTGTTTCTTTCAAAATAAAACCTTTAGCATCGACACCATTGCAAACAGTTATTAAAAATAGCGCAGCCATTTATTTTGACTTTAATGATCCTATTTTCACCAACGAAACATTCCACACTTTGGACGAAAACTTCATTGAGATCATCATCGATAAAGTTACAGAAGTTGGCGAAACAGATGCTGAGTTATTAATAAGTCCAAATCCATTTGTGGATCAAACTACTATACAAATTAAGAATCACGAAGCGAACCAATATCTGTTAAGTGTTTTTGACATGCAGGGCAGACTCGTAAGCCAAGATATTCATTCCGTTCCGAACATTGTATTCAGGAAAAATTCATTGGCAGCAGGAATGTATTTTTACAAAATTGATTCAGACAATGGGCTTTTTGCCAGCGGTCGATTGCTTGTCCACTAAGAAATAGTGGGTTGAAAAAAAGCAGTGATATCTTAGGGTGTCACTGCTTTTCTTATTTAGCAACCTCTACAGCGCACCAATGTCAACTTTCCACTTAACGAAAGGAATCGCAGCCTTTCAAAACTTATTCATTTTAATCCTATCTTAGGCAAATCAAAGATTCTATTTTTTAAAAATACTACTAAATGAATTCGCTCAACACAATAAACATGAAAAATCTATCCTTGATAATTTCAGCTGGTATGCTCCTACTATTTTTCCCTAAAAAAACAATACAAGCGCAAACTACGACATCGCTCAGTACTCCATTTATTCAAGTAACCGGAAAAGGAAGAGTCCTAATTGTACCAGATGAAATATTATTCAGCTACACCATCACGAACTCTAACGAAGACTTGAAGGTTGCTCGAAGTGAAAATAATATGACATCGCTCAAAAGTATCAATTATTTAAAAGGGCTAGGGATTCCAGATCGCCATATTCAAACGCAATACGTTGCCATATCCCCAGTCAGGCATAACCACCAGGCACCTATCACAGGTTTTCGCGCGACTCAAACGATCAATGTCTGTATTGATGATTTGCCGACTTACGAAAAAATAGTAGATGCATTTCTTGACTTGGGTGTTAATCAAATCAACAATCCATCCTTCAGAAGTACAAGTTTAGCAGCCAAAACAATTGAGGCCGAAGAGTTGGCCCTGTTGAATGCAAAAGAACAGGCGGAAAGAATGGCGAAGACCCTTGGCATGCGCGTAGGTTTACCGCTTCAAATAATCGATCAAGGTGCTAGACAACCAAAGTCCAACAATAACGCTTATGGATCTGGATCTGCTGGATCTTCTGGTAATCTTGAGGAAAGCATTGCGTTAGGGGAATCACCGATTCATGCATCCGTGACGGTGGTGTTTTCGTTACTAAAAGAATAAAAGCAAAAATTTAATTTTCTATCTTCACCTACTTGAAACTATAAATAATACCAGTTAAAGTTGAGTAAAAAAAACAGTGTGTTCATTGCCACCAGTTTGGATGGATATATCGCAGACAAAAACGGTGGTATTGATTGGCTCCATGCGATTCCGAATCCGGAAAACAACGATATGGGCTACAGCGCATTTACCGCCCAAATAGATGCCCTTGTCATGGGAAGAAATACTTTTGAAACGGTTTGCGGATTTGATATAGAATGGCCTTACCAGAAACCTGTCTTTGTTTTAAGTAATTCTTTAAAAGAGATACCTGAAAAATTTAAGGATCACGCAGTACTAATAAAAGGGCCATTGAAGGATGTTTTAGAAAAAATCCATAGCTTAGGTCACCACCGGTTATACATAGATGGAGGAACAACTATTCAAAATTTTTTGAAGGAGGATTTAATAGATGAGATGATCATCACAATCATCCCTACTCTACTTGGAGGCGGCACACCTTTATTTACAGAATTACCGAATAGTCTTAACTTCGAATGTATTGACACAAAAATTTACTTGGACCAGGTTGTTCAAAATCACTTTAAACGTAAACATAATCTTTGATTAATCTTAAATGGTATTGCTATTCAAATTATTCTTTCTTTTTAGGTCAATCTGCTTTTAAATAAAAACACTTGCCGTTACTTCGATTTAATCATTTTTTATTCACCCTTCCTCATAGAAATGTTTAACCTTTGTTGAATAATTGCTATTGAATAAAAAACCAATGCTTGTTATTTATTAGGCCAATTTATTTCTATTTTTATGATATGATTTTATTTAGAATAGTAGCAGCATTTACATTAATATTCACAAGCACTCTATCTACTGCTCAAGACATCCAACCTGCCAAAGTCAAAGCCATGATGGAAAAAGTGGCAGATTGGCAAATAGAACATTTCGAGGAATTATATAGTGGTTATAAAGAACCACATCATCCTTTGGCTTGGACCAATGCAGCTTTGTATGTAGGAATGGTTAAATGGGCCGCTCTAGCGAATGATGATAAATATTACAATTGGCTCAAGGACATTGGAGAAAGTCATGATTGGAAATTACACTATCGTAAATATCATGCGGATGATCATGCAGTGGGTCAAATGTATGTGCAACTATACCGCAAGTATCAGGAAGAAAAAATGATTGCTCCCACCAAAGAGCAATTCGATTTCATCCTAGCCAATCCTGCAAAGACGCCTTTAACCTGGGTTTACCCTGACCATTTAGATCGTTGGAATTGGTGTGATGCACTGTTTATGTCACCACCGGTTTGGGCAAAGCTCTACAATATTACAGGCGATCAGAAATATCTTGATTTCATGATGGCCGAATTCAAGGCAACCACAGCTTTTCTGTTTGATAAAAAAGAAAAGTTGTATTACCGGGACGAACGTTTTAAAACCAAACTCGACAACGGCACAAAAGTATTTTGGGCTCGAGGAAATGGATGGGTGTTCGCAGGACTGGCTAACATCCTTGTTGAGTTGAATCCTAAGAGCAAAGAGTACAAATACTTTTTGAAGATTTACAAAAAGATGGCCGCCAAACTAATTAAGATTCAAACGACTCCTGGTCACTGGGCAATGAGTTTGTTAGGGCAAAAATTTTATCCAACCCCAGAGACTAGTGGCACTTCCTTTTTCACTTATGGCTTAGCTTGGGGTATCAACAATGGAATTCTCAACAAGGACAAATATTTACCGGCTGTAGAAAAAGGATGGAGTGCTATCAGCAGCCATGTTTCCGACGAAGGCATGTTAGGTTTTGTTCAACCCATAGGAGCTGCACCCGGAAAAGCTTGGGCGGATAAAACAGAGGTATATGGAACAGGAGCTTTTTTATCTGCAGGAACGGAAGTTTATAAATTAGTTCTCGAACATTGAGGAGAAATTAGCTCCATTTATAATCTCAATCTAATTCTATCAAAGCTGTGAGAGAAATTAAATACCTTTGAACTCTTTAGTTAACAACTAAAAAAAAATTGAAATTACATCTCGGCATTTGAAAAAGTATGCTATCATAAAAATAAAGCAATGGAAAAATTAACACCGTTAGTCTTGCTCTTCCTTTTCATCGGTTCAAATGCCTTTGGTCAAGACCCTTCCTTTTCCCAATATGATTCCGCACCGTTACATTTAAATCCAAGCTTAGCTGGAGCTTTTAATGGTGCCCATCGTATTTCTGCGAACTATAGAAATCAGTGGTTTCAAACTTTAGGAAACGATTCTTACAGATCTGGCATGCTCTCTTATGATTCCAAAATTGAGCTAAAGAATTCTAATCAATTTGGTTTTGGATTTCATACCTTAATAGATAGAGCTGGATCGATTAATTTTGGTACCAATGAATATAATTTATCAGGTTCCTACAAACATATTTTAGGGAATAGCAAGGAAGCCCACCATGCTTTGGCGATTGGCTTTTCCTTTGGTTTGGCAAAAAGACGAATTGATGAAGATGCTCTGAGGTGGCCAGTACAAAACTCCAATGGAGGTTTTATTCCAACAATAGCTCCGGAAGAGGGAGTGCTCAAGATTAATTACTCAAATATTTCATCTGGAATCTTATGGAACTATATTTCCAATACTAGATTTTCAATTCAAATTGGATTAGCTGCATTTCATTTGAATAAACCGAATATTTCCTTTCTTGTCGAGGGAGAAACAAATCTTGACCCTCGCTACGTGGTACACGGAAACGTAGAACTTCCATTGAGTAAAAATATCTCATTTATAAATACCTTAATGTATAATTATCAAGGTAGTCTAAAACTGGTATCTGCAAACAACCTAAATCTTTTCACCACAGGCTTATTCTGTAGAAGGTATTTTAATGAGACAACAAGGACGAAATATATTCAAGCAGGGCTTTATCTCAGACACCTTTATGGTCCATCATTTGATCCAATCAAAGCCGTCCTATATGATGCAGTAGTTAATCTAAATCTAGCTCAAATTTCCATTGGATTTTCTTATGACAGACATCCAAACTTTGGCTCATCATTTGAAATTTCTGCCGGCTATATTTTCGCTGGAAAGAATAGGGTGCAAGAATGATCAAATACAATTTCACAACTCCATTCCAAAAGAATTGAATATGATTTCAATTATAGTAAAACAATAGTAATGGCCACTGATCCCACAATCTTGAAACGAGTAAAAAAGGCTATTCTTATTTTGACTATAATTTTCGTTATTCCAAGCACAGCTCTTACCCAAGAGCCATGTTACGTAGAAATCGATGCGGATACAGATTTACTATTAACCTATGGTGACTCAATTCGCCTACTAGGTCTCTTTAATTTTACTCCAGCTGAAATTGAAAGTATTGCGTGGCAGCCTGAAAACACGCTCAGCTGCGGTGATTGTCTTTCCCCTGTTGCAAGACCAATCGAAGATGTTTGCTACACATTAACGTTGATCGGTACAGCAGGATGTATAGCCAAAGATACTATTTGTATAGCCGTCATACCTCCCAGCATTTCCATTGGACCCAATCCAGCTTTTAATGAGATAACAATTTATGCGGAAGGATATCTAGTATATCAATATAAAATTTACAATAAACTAGGGCAATTGATCGGAACTAGCTCCAATGATCTTTTGGTTTGGGAAGAAAACATTGACGTTTCATTTTTAGCAAAAGGAATTTATTATATTGTTGTGCAACAGGCCGAGACAATAACTACTCAGCAATTTGTAAAACTTTAGTTCAACTTACCACCCAATGCGACAATTTTTTCTTTATGTTATTGCGCTCATATGCCTTGTATCCTGTACTAGCGAAACTCAAAAATTCAACTTAGCTGAAACATCAAGCAGCGCTTCTTGCTCCACTTACAAAATTCTTGATGGACAAAAAGAGAAAGAACTGCCAAAGCATATTCAAGAGGCCTTAGAGTGCCCTACTATCG
>CALGJW010000443.1 GCA_937930025.1 uncultured Saprospiraceae bacterium
ATTATCCATTGCTATGGCCGGGTATTTTATATACTTATAAATAAATTCCAGCATTTTTTTATCTGAACACATTTTACGTTCTCCCTTTTCATTGATGCTTTCACAGCCATTGAAACGGGGCATTTCTTTTGCATAATCCAATATTTTTGAGATATCAATAACAGACTCATATGGAATTTGACCTGGCTGTTTAACCTTAATAGGTTGTTCTTTTGGTTTTGGCACATTAGGAATCAGCCCCGATTTTACATCGATTAATTCATCGATTAGTTTTGGTGGTAATTGAATTCCAAATTCAATATCCTCATCATTTATATATTCTGACGTTTTTCGTGGGAAGTAACCAAATGGGATGCACCAGATCGGTTCGTCGTCAATCTCGATTGGCTTAAAATCAAAAGGGTTTTCCTTTACAGGATAAGTCGTCCAATTAAAAGCAAGGATAGAAACACTCATAGAAACGATAAGTCCTACTTTTAAATAAATGCTCCTATTTTTATTGAGTTTAGAAATATCAGGTCTATACATAATAGATCATTTTTTAACCATTGGGTATCACCTTTGGCTGGTTTATGATTTTTTTGCTTCTTAAGCAGTAATAATTTCTTGTTTTTCAGGAAAAAATTAGAGAAGGAATGGCCGATTAAAGCACATTCCTCTCTTGTCGTCGAAAAACTACCGTTAAAATATTCTTTAATCCAGTCTAAACTTTACTGGTAAATTGTATCTTACTTTTACCTTTGTTCCCCTTTGTTTTCCAGGAATCCATTTTGGCATTAACTTTACCACCCTTGCAGCCTCTTCTCCACATCCGCCCCCAGGCTCCCTTACCACCTCTATGTCTCCAATCTTACCTTCTTCGTCAACTACGAATCTGATATAAGCGGTTCCTTCTATCCCATTTTCTCTTGCTATCGCAGGGTACTTTATATACTTATAAATAAATTCCAGCATTTTTTTATCCGAACACATTTTACGTTCTCCCTTTTCATTGATGCTTTCACAGCCATTGAAACGGGGCATTTCTTCTGCAAAATCCAATATTTCTGGGACATCAATAACTGGTTCATCAGGAACTACAATTGGTGGTTTTACCTTAGTGGGTTGTGCCATCGGTTTGATAATTTTAGGGATTACCACCGGTTTTTCGTCCGATGGCATTATTTCTTTTTTGATTGGTTCAGGAGGCAATTCATCTACAAATTCAGGAACCTCAACATCTATAATTTCTTTTGTATCAAAAGCTGGAGGTGGTAATTCTGGCGTTGTTTCTGGTGGTGTTCGAATAATCTCTGGGCTATCGTCCAACTCGATTGGCTTAAGATCCACGGAGGTTTCCTTTACGGGATAAGTTGTCCAATTAAAAGCAAGGATAGAAACGCTCAGAGAAACGATAAATCCTACTTTTAAATAAATGCTCCTGTTCTTATTGAGTTTAGAAATATCAGGTCTACACATAATAGATCATTTTTTAACCATAGGATTTAAGTCCTTGGCTGGATTAATAAATTTATTTTGCTTTTTAAGCAGTAGTACAGACTGCTAATCGTCGACGACCTGAAATCCATTAAGTAATGGACACTAATAATAGGTAAACAGCAGTAGTCTGTTTCACCCTATTTTATAGGTTATATAGGGAAGATGTACTTAAAGGAGAAAATGGTGTGTGGCTTAAGAAATAAAAGTGAATTATTTTTGATGTCCTAAGTTTTATCTATTGCAAACGAAGTTCATCCAATTCTAAAAGAGGAGTTTTTGATCAAAAAAGCAAGGAACGAAATACTGATTTGAGTCATCAGGTCCTGTTCTGCAATTGAGCATGGACAAAGGTCATTTTTAAAATATATTGAAATTAAATAGCGCGTACCTTAAAGATTATCCTGGATGGCTTTGGCAATTTGAGCCAATTCCTCATGAGATATTTCCAATTTAGGGCGCTCGAAGTTGGTATGTTCGGTTTTATCAATGGGTAATAAATGAACGTGGGCATGAGGAACTTCAAGACCAATAACAGAAACGCCAATGCGCTTACAAGAGATTGTTTTCTTAAGCGCAATGGCAATTTTCTTTGAGAATAATGTTAATGCAACCAAGTGATCATCGTCAATATCAAAATATTGATCAACCTCAACTTTGGGAATAACGAGAACATGTCCTTTTACTAAAGGATTGATATCCATGAAAGCTAGGCAGGAATCATTTTCAGCTACCTTATGGCAAGGGATTTCGCCATTAATAATTTTTGTAAATATACTAGACATTTCCTAAGGATATATTCATGATCTCAAATTCCAAGTTACCACGAGGTGTTTCAACTGTGGCAATATCACCAATTACTTTACCAAGCAGTGCAGAACCCATTGGAGAACTAACCGAAATTTTCTTGGTTTTAAGGTCAGCTTCTGTTTCAGAAACGAGCTTATACGTTAATTCTTTTTTTGTTTTAAGGTTCTTAATGGTTACGTTGGCAAATACGGTTACTTTGGAAGAATCTAATTGGCTTTCATCAATGATGCGTGCAGTAGCCATTATTTTTTCCATTTCGTTAATCTTTAACTCCAAATAACCTTGGGCGTCTTTAGCTGCGTCATATTCCGCATTCTCAGAAAGATCACCTTTTTCTCTCGCTTCAGCGATAGCAGCAGCAACCTCTTGCCTCCCCTCTAGCTTAAGGGTAGCAAGTTCTTGCTTCATTTTATGGTATCCTTCAGCGGTTAAATAACTAATTTTTGACATAGTAATCATTTTAATAATAAAAAACTTGGGGTATTTTGATACAAAAGGCAAGAACGCTTCTATTGTGATAGAAACGTTCTTGCCAAATATCTATATACTAAAATATGGATTTTTTCTTAAAAAATGAAATTGAACAAAACAATTAAGGCACTTTTAACAAAAAAAGATCCTATATTATCTTAAAAACCAAACCTAAGTCCGATATTATGTGTTCCATTCCAAGGGTTAGAAGCTCTGTAAGCATAGTCAATACCAAAATTGGATTGGCCACCTTTTTTAGTAGGTACTTGTAAAGAGATACCACCTGAAAGTCCTGTATAGACAGAATTCTGAACGCCTTCTGCAGGATCTTCACCAAATTCATTTCTATAAGCAGCTCTCAAGACAACCATGTTCTTGAAATTAAATTCAACACCAGCGCTAAGAAAATCTTCGGCGAATGAATTAGAAGTAAAGTTACCGATAGCAGTTAACTTGGCTGTTTCGTTAAATACGAAGTCATAAGAAATACCAAGGTTCAACATAGAAGGGACTTCAAATTCAGCCGTTCTTTGTTCCAAGGTAATTTCATATTCCGCACCGTCATTATCAAACTGAGTCAATCTAGATAAACCATCACCTTTAAATTTCATTCTTGAACCAATATTTCTAAGTGAAATTCCAAGTTTGAAGTTATCTTGAGGACCAGTCACATATTGAACTCCAGCATCCAATGTCATTCCAAATGCACCTGCATTGGAAATGGATTCAGAGATTGCTCTAAATAGAATACCGACTGATATTTTATTTTCGAACATATGTGCATAGGAAATTCCAATATTGAAAAAACTGGGTGAAAAAGTAGAACCCGTTCCATCAGGGTTGGCAGTTGTCGTTTCAGCTATATCACCAAAATCTAAGGTCATAATACTAAAACCTATTGTACCATTTTTTCCCATTTTCTGAGCGATACCGATGGCATTCATCTTCAAATCAGAACCTTCAAGATACCTAGCATGACCGACAGCGATTTCTGTTTTTGTGATCCTTGAAGTTCCAGCGACATTTAGGCGCATGGCTTCGACACCAGTGATACATGCTGTATTAATAGAATGTAAACCAGCACTTCTAGCCCAAGGATTCATCAATAATTCATAGGCTCCAGCCTCCCCTTGTCTATCAGGATTACCTGCCATAGCGGGTTGGATGGATACCAAAGTAAATACGAGTGTAAATAAAAGGTATATATATTTAGTCATAATCGAAATATTACGTTGCTTTTAAGGAAAGAACAATGAGCAGGGGACCTGCTCATTGCCCGTTTTAATTATAAACTAGATGGATCGAACTTTCTTCCAATTCCAAACCACTTTAAAGTTTTAGCTCCGACGCCAGGTACTTCAACATTAATCAAGTATACACCACTTGAGATTGGAATACCTTTACTGTTCTTAAGATCCCATTCAAGATTAGGGATTATTTGAGTTTCATCAATTGGAGCGTTGTTTCTGTCACTTTGATTTAGCCCAGCTTCATTCCGATCATATTTCCGGATAAATTTCCCATCAAGCGTGTAAATCGTAACTGTACATTTAGCTGGTAAGTTCGTAATCTTTACAATGTTCTCAAATTGAGTTCTTTCATATTCAGAGAAACCGTAGTAAGGATTTGGAACAATATTGATGTTATCAAGTTGAGTTGCAATATCTTCAGCAGAAGTTCCGGAAACACATTCTTTACCCTCGATTTTGAATTTATACGTTGGGTAACCAAATTCAGTTCCAATAGGTTCTTCGTTTCCATCTACTGGCTGGCAAATTTGATAAGGATTAGAAACCCTAACTTTAACGACAAAATCTCTAGGGATAATTCCTTCTTCTACACTATTCATTGATTCTCCTGGCTGCAAGATTGGTAATCCAGCCCATTTCACATTAACAAGAGAACCCACTTTCTTCAATTGAGAATTTTGCTTAGGGTGCAATTTGTCATAAAGAACGGCACATTCATCGTAAGGTTCATCCGTTACATAAATCCAGTGTTGACCACCTGCGTAAGAAGACATTAAGCTTGCTCCGTTTATATTACCAGAGAAAAATGGATTCTCGAAAAATTCTGATATAAAGACCTGATCATTCGGGTTGAAAAGTAGGTCATCAGTAATGATGTCGCTATTGTTAAAGATTGAAGGATCTATCTCATATAGAGTA
>CALGJW010000444.1 GCA_937930025.1 uncultured Saprospiraceae bacterium
CAAGAAAAGGAAAATATACAAAGAATGGCATTAGGGCAATCCCGGGGCACAGCTTACCTTTTGCAGCAGTAGGAGTATTTTTACTATGGTTCGGATGGTTTGGATTCAACGGTGGATCAGTCTTGTCTGCTGATCCAGCAAATGTTGCTTTGGTATTTGTTACAACTTCTTTATCAGCTGCGGGAGGTGCAATAGGTGCTTTTGTTGTTAGTTATATCATGTTTAAAAATCATGACCTTTCGATGGTCCTCAATGGAATTCTTGGAGGTCTTGTCGGTATAACCGCAGGAGCCGATCAAATGGGACCGTCTTCCGCAATTATTATCGGTATGATAGCCGGAGGTAGTATTCCAATGTCAGTCGTATTCTTTGATAAAATGAAAATTGATGATCCGGTAGGAGCTACTTCCGTGCATTTAGTTTGCGGAATCTGGGGAACCCTTGCGGTAGGAATCTTTGGTGCTTCAGCAGGATTAGCTCAATTTGTATCTCAGCTAATTGGAGTGGCAGCCATCGGAGCCTTCTCTTTTACAGCCGCTTTCCTCATTTTCTATGTATTAAAAATTACAATCGGAATTAGGGTAACAGAAGAAGAAGAGGAAAAAGGATTGGACATTACCGAGCACGAAATGAAGGCATATAGTGGTCTTTCATCAGCGGCTTACGAGATAGTGCCCACCAAATAAACATAAAAAACAATCTCAGTAAAATCTTTAATAGAAGACTTATCCTGGTTTGACGCGGCATTATATTCCATCTACGCATTCAATGATGTATTCGTTTTGACAGCAAGAGGGGAATATATTTCTGACAATGACGGATTGATGATAGGATTAAGTCAAAAATGAAGCCACCACTTTTAAGAGAGAATTATGCAAATTCAATCGTTTACAAGTATTAAAGTGGCTGTGTCCTACAGTCTTTCAAAGAGACGGAAGTCACGAAAATAGATTCGAGCTTCCTGTATAAATGGATAAAAAATGAATGAACCTAATCAAGAAATAAATCAAAATATTAAGGAAGCTAAAAGCCTATATGTACCTCAACTAGAAAAGGATTCCTGTGGTATTGGTTTGATAGCGGACTTAACTGCCATACCTAAGCATCAGCATGTGTCTGACGCATTGGAAATGTTAGAAAACATGGAACATCGTGGAGCATGCGGAGCGGAACCCAACTCCGGAGATGGTGCCGGAATCCTAGTTCAAATTCCCGATGCTTTTTTCCGTAAAAAAATGGCTCGTCGAAAGGTGACCCTTCCAGCCTACAAATCTTACGGAGTGGGCTTAGCCTTTCTACCCAAAAAACAAAATGATAAAAATATTTGCATAGCAGCACTAAAAGAATTTTGCACGGAATTAGATTTTGAAATCCTAGGCAGACGACCAATTCCAGTTCGACCCGAAACCCTCGGCGCAAGTTCTTTAAGAACTGAACCAGATATGGTTCAATATTTTTTCAAATACAAATATGAATTAAACGCAAAAGAATTAGATCGTAGGTTGTTCCTACTAAGATCTTGCACTTTAAACCATCTATATTCCAAACGTCCTGACTTAAAAGATGATTTTTACTTTAGCTCTTGTTCTTGTCAGACGATGGTATACAAAGGACAATTGACAACTGGGCAAGTAAGAGAATATTTTCCAGATTTGTCGGATCCAGATTTCAAATCTGCTATCGCATTAGTTCATTCAAGATTTTCAACCAACACCACCCCTAAGTGGAAATTAGCGCAGCCTTTCAGATGCATTGCGCACAACGGTGAGATCAATACCATCCAAGGAAATATCAAATGGTGGAAGTCAAGAGAGGCAAGTTTAGACTCCACATTTTTTTCCAAATCAGAAATAGATAAATTAAATCCTGTTTGCGATCCAAACGTTTCAGACTCCGGAAATTTCGATAACGTCCTAGAATTTTTAATACATAATGGCAAGTCCATTCCTCATGCACTGATGATGATGATACCGGAAGCCTGGCAACATGATCCGCATACCTCAGAAGAGAAAAAAGCCTTTTATCAATATAGCGAGGCATTAATTGAACCTTGGGATGGTCCAGCATCTATTTGTTTTACAGACGGCACTTTAGTTGGAGCCACTTTAGATCGAAATGGTTTGAGACCATCGCGATATGTCATCACCAAAGATCAGCGACTCATCCTAGCTTCTGAAGCTGGTGTTCTAAAAATCGATCAAGCTTCTATTCTTAAAAAAGGTCGTTTACAACCTGGGAAAATATTAATTGCAGACTTAGATGAACATAGAATCATTGAAGATGATGAATTAAAAAAAATCATTTGCAATAAACAAAATTACCAAGAGTGGATCAAAGCGCACAGTGTTACATTAGCTGATTTAAAAGACGATTCGAAAGCTATTAGGGAGGAAAAAATAGTGGAGATAGTCCAAAAGCAACAAGCATTTGGTTTCACCAAAGAAGACGAAGATATACTTCTAAAGGCCATGAGCGATATTGGCAAAGAGCCAATTGGTTCTATGGGTAGCGATATTCCCTTGGCTGTTTTATCTACCAAAGCACAGCATATCGCAAGCTATTTTCGACAGCAATTCGCCCAAGTGACTAATCCTCCGATTGATCCATTGCGGGAAAGAAACATTATGTCCTTGAAATGTTTTCTTGGACCTTCTGGAAATATTTTAAAATCAGAAGAACAAACTGCACGAGTTATTCGATTGGAGAGTCCAATTCTCTCAGCTCAAGATTTTCGAAAAATAAATTATACAACCAAATTCAAAGTTTCTTCTATAGACTGTCAATTCAATCTACCCTATACAAGCGACGGTTTATTAATTGCACTTAAGAAAATAGTAGCTGAAGCCATAACCATGTCAATAAATGGCGCAGAAATCATTGTGCTTTCTAACCGAAATATTTCAAAAAACAAGGCGGCTATTCCATCAATGTTAACAGCTGGAGCAGTTCATCATCATTTAATAGAATTAGGCTTAAGACATAAAGTTTCATTAGTCATTGAAGGAGGAGATTTAATTGAGACGCAGCATATGGCCACCAGCTTATCTTTTGGGGCTGATGCGATCTATCCGTTTTTAGCATACCAAACCGTTTCTAACCATTCTGATAAATCTGCAAAAAATTATTTAAAAGCGTTGGACAAAGGGATGTTAAAAATAATGTCTAAGCTTGGAATTTCCTGTATACTTTCTTACCAAGGTGCTCAAACATTTGAAGCGCTAGGAATCGCTTCCGAAGTCATCAACTATTGTTTTAAAAACACAGTTTCGCGAATCGAAGGAATGACCTTTGACATGTTGGCTAAGGAACAAATTGCCAAACACAAACTTGCATTTGAAGCTAATGTTGATGAATTAGTGGACCTTGGAAAGTACCAATGGAACAGAAAAGGAGAATACCACCTTTTTAACCCAACAACTATACATCTTTTACAACATAGCACTAGTACTGGTAATTACGAAGTATTCAAAAAGTTCAGCGAAGCCATTGATGATCAAGCTAAAAAAGCTTGCACTTTAAGAAGCTTTTTAGACTTTGAAGAGTCAGATGCCATTCCTATCGAAGAAGTTGAATCCAAGGAATCAATTTTCAAAAGGTTTGCAACAGGTGCTATGTCATTTGGCTCCCTTTCGCATGAGGCTCATAGTACGCTTGCTATTGCAATGAATAGGATTGGTGGAAAAAGTAACTCTGGAGAAGGAGGAGAAGATGAAATGCGCTACAAAATTAAGCCAGATGGCAGCAACGAAAGATCAGCCATCAAGCAAGTCGCCTCAGGAAGATTTGGAGTTACTTCACACTACTTATCTGAAGCCGATGAGTTACAAGTAAAAATGGCCCAAGGCGCGAAACCTGGAGAAGGCGGACAATTACCAGGGCATAAGGTAGATGAATGGATTGCAAAAGTAAGACATAGTACGCCAGGAGTAGGATTAATATCTCCTCCACCCCATCACGACATTTATAGTATTGAAGATTTAGCTCAGCTAATTTTTGATTTGAAAAATGCCAATCGGAAAGCAAGAATTTCCGTCAAGTTAGTTTCCAAAGCTGGTGTTGGAATTATTGCATCAGGAGTTACTAAAGCACATGCCGATCATATTCTAATCTCAGGATTCGATGGAGGAACTGGAGCTTCCCCACTCTCTTCCATTCAATACGCTGGCTTGCCTTGGGAACTAGGACTAGCAGAATCACATCAGACCTTAGTGAAAAATGGCTTACGTGATCGTGTGACTTTACAAACCGATGGACAAATAAGAACCGGAAGAGATCTTGCTATTGCGACTTTACTTGGAGCAGAAGAATGGGGAATTGCAACAGCCGCTTTGGTGGTAGAAGGTTGTATCCTCATGCGTAAATGCCATCTAAATACTTGTCCTGTCGGAATCGCCACTCAAGATAAAGACTTAAGAAAAAAGTTCAATGGCAAAGTTGAACACCTGATAAACTATTTCACCTACCTGGCGGAAGAGCTCCGCGAGATAATGGCAGAATTAGGTTTTCGCACAGTGAATGAAATGGTAGGACGATCTGATTTTTTAAAACTCAGAGCTAACATTAATCATTGGAAATGGAAAGGGGTAGATTTAAGTCCTTTATTGCATTACACACCAACTCCCGGAGTCAATCAATTTCATTCTGAAAAGCAGAATCACGGTATTAAGCTTGTACTAGACCGTAGTTTGATAAAATTCGCCAAACGAACCTTGAAAACAAGTTCTCATATTTCTTCAATATTCAACATAAGATCAACTGATCGAGCAGTAGGAACCATGTTGAGTAATGAAATTTCTAAACAATATGGATCTGCTGGAATGCCTGAAGATTCTATTTCATTCCGCTTTGTTGGTTCGGCTGGCCAGAGCTTTGGTGCATTCGGAGCGCATGGTTTGCAATTCACTTTAGAAGGTGAAGCAAATGACTACTTAGGAAAAGGATTGAGCGGAGCAAAGTTAATCTTAGTTCCTGCAAGAGAAAGTGAATTCAAACCTTCTAAAAACATCATTGTTGGAAACGTGGCTTTCTATGGAGCAACTGCTGGACAAGCATATATTCGAGGACAGGCTGGAGAGAGATTTGCTGTGCGAAATTCCGGAGCGGAAATTGTAATCGAGGGAATCGGCGACAACGGCTGCGAATATATGACAGGAGGTAAAGTGATCAATCTTGGAGGTATTGGAAAAAACTTCGGCGCTGGTATGAGCGGAGGTGTTGCCTTCATTTACAAAAAGGAATCTTTTAATAAAGAAAATATAAATCTTGAACTTTTAGACATTGAGAATCCTGATGACTTTGACCTCAGTCAAATTCGATTTTTCATTCGAAATCACTTGAGATACACTGGATCAAAAACCGCTCATAGTATTTTAGATAATTGGTCTGAGGAAAAATTGAAATTCTTGAAGATAATCCCAACGGGATATAAGGCTATTTATGAAAAGAATAAAGCAACCGGCGGCTACTCCGTCCCTTCAAAAATTACTGCATAAACCAAAAAAAATCACCATGGGACAAATAGATGGATTTAAAAAATTCGACAGAGCATTACCTTCAACTAGAGAGGTAGCTGAGCGCCTAAAAGACTATCAAGAATTATACGAAGAATTTCCAGTGGAGAAAACCACTCAGCAGGCTGCCCGCTGTATGGATTGCGGTGTTCCATTTTGCCATAGTGGTTGTCCTTTGGGAAATGTAATTCCGGAATTTAATGAAGCTGTTTATCGCAATGATTGGAAAGAAGCATATCAAATCTTAGATTCCACTAATAATTTTCCCGAATTTACTGGAAGGATTTGTCCGGCTCCGTGTGAAGCAGCATGTGTGCTTGGAATCAATGAAAAAGCAGTTGCGATTGAACATATAGAAAAGTCCATTATCGAAAAAGCGTATGAAAATGGTTGGGTCAAACCAAACCAAACAAATAAACAAACAGGCAAAAAAGTTGCGGTGATCGGATCAGGTCCAGCGGGTCTTGCAACTGCCGATGAATTGAATAAAGCTGGAATTGAAGTTCATGTGTACGAAAGAAAAGATCGCGTTGGAGGCTTATTGAGATATGGCATTCCTGATTTTAAATTAGCTAAAACAGTGATTGATCGTCGAATTGATATCATGAAATTGTCTGGCATTCATTTTCATACAAATGCTAACATCGGCGAAAATATGAGTGTACAATCAATTCTAATTGATTCTGATGCAGTAGTTATGGCCGGCGGATCAACTATCCCGAGGGATCTGAAAATCCCAGGACGAGAACTAGCAGGTGTGGACTTCGCAATGGATTTCCTAGAAGCATCCAATCGTTCGGTCGCCGGAGAAAATCTATCCAGTCCTATACAGGTCACCGGAAAAAATGTGATCGTTATTGGAGGTGGAGATACCGGAGCAGATTGCGTGGGTACCTCAAACAGACAAGGGGCGAAGTCAGTTACTCAGATAGAACTCATGACGAAGCCACCCAAAGAACGCGATGAAAATTCTCCATGGCCAAAGTGGCCAATGATTTTACGGACCTCTACTTCTCATAAAGAGGGTTGCGAGCGGGAATGGTCCATTCAAACAAAAGGCTTCATTGGAAATGACAAAAGAGAATTGATTGGCTTGCAAGTAGTCGAAGTAGAATGGAAAAAAGATGCCTCTACTGGAAAAATGGTAATGACTGAAATTGAAGGCACAGAAAAAACCCTGCCTTGTGAACAAGTGTTTTTAGCTATTGGTTTTTTACATCCAAAACATGCTGGCTTGCTAAAAGAGCTTGGCGTGGAATTAGATCGTTTTGGTAATGTAGCTACAACCGACTATCAAACCAGTGCTAATAAAATCTTTGCGGCTGGGGATATGCGTATGGGCCAGTCCTTGGTTGTGAATGCGATAGCGGAAGGTAGAAACTCAGCAGCGGCGGTATGTGCGTTTTTGGGCCTAAGTGGTCAAAGTGGGTTGGATTTGTAAGTCAATTCGGTGGACTGTTTAATTTTCAGAAAATAGTCTCACATCACTAATTTTAGCCCTTTTTTAGCTTCCAACCTTCATTTCATTTACGATCAGCAGGTCTATAAATTAAACTGAATTAGAATTGAGTATCACCCTTAGTCAGTTTTCCACCTTTACTCCCCCATTCTTAAAATCTCATCATATTCCTTTTCCTTCAATGACATCACAGACAATCTTCCATTCCTAACCAAGTGGATTTCCTGGAGTTTAGAATTTGCCTTGATTGTTTTCAAACTAACTGGATTTTCAATTCGTTTGTACGGCTTTAATTCCACAACCGACCAATCCCCTTTTTCAGCAGTTTCATCCGGATAATGTTCCTTAGAAACTTTTGCGATCCCAACCACTTCCAATCCTTCTCGACTATGATAGTACAAAACGAGATCTCCTTTTTTCATCAACCTCAAATTATTTCGAGCTTGATAATTCCGGATGCCATCCCAAACTGTGGATCCATCCTTGACCAACTGATCGTAGGAATATTCGAAGGGTTCAGATTTAACTAACCAATATTGCATGACTATAAATTAAAAATTCCATTACAAGAGCACTCTCTCGTAATGGAATAAAATTCGCAAAAAGAATTGAAAACCTAATTCTCTTGACCGATAATTTTTGCTGTTCGAAGCCCTTGTTCCAATCGTTTAAGATGATTGGGCAAAGTTGTTAATGCTTCCATAGAAGTATTATGATATTTTTTAAAAGAGCAATCTTCTTTTGTTGCTTTTTTGGTGGCTTGATCTAATTTGGATAACAAACCGATCAATTTATTAAAATCTTGAGTATTCATTGAGCTAGGTTTAGGTGAACCATTAAAATGTCTACAAGAATTGTGCTAGATCAGCAGAACGCTAAAGAAAAAAGGCAGATGATTATTGGCTATTCACTGAGCTAGTTAAAACAGTTTTTACTTGCATTTTACCCAATATGCAAATTATTATCTTAACATGCCAGCTAATTGCAAAATTTAACTCCTATTTTC
>CALGJW010000445.1 GCA_937930025.1 uncultured Saprospiraceae bacterium
AGTTAAATTATAAAAGGTCCTTGCCGGGGGGAACAAGAACCTTTGTGTAGCGAGAGGGAGACTTGAACTCCCGACCTCTAGATTATGAATCTAGCGCTCTAACCAGCTGAGCTACCTCGCCTTAAATTTAAGAGTAGCTTAATCCCGATTTTCGGGGCTGAGCTACCTCTCCAAGTAAAAAGCATTGGTTTTGATCCTATATTAGATCGAACCGCTTTTTGCGAGCGCAAAGATAGGTGTTTTTGTATTTAATATCGACTCCTTTTGCCCTTTTTTATTGAAAATTTAGGTCAGTGATAATGGCATCTCTCTTAGTCTATTACCGGTTAACCTGAACACCGCATTAGCCACAGCGGCTCCAATCGGACCTAAAGGCGGTTCGCCTACTCCACCTGGTTTATCACTGCCCTCAAGCAAGATCACATCGATTTCCCTTGGGGCATGTCTCATCATGGCCATTTGGTAGGGACCATAAATCGTAGGTAAAAGTTCGTTGTCCACCACGGTCATTTTTTCAAACATAGAAGCACTCATGCCCATGATAATAGAACCTTCACATTGAGCACGTACTTGATCCGGATTAATAACTAAGCCCGGATCCATCACACAGGTCACTTTATGAACTTTTATTTCATCGTCCACTATGCTGACTTCTACTACTTGTGCACAGGGCGTATTCACATCTGTAGATGCTGCAAATCCCATCGCACGACCATTCACTGCTTTGTCTAAGTAGCTAGATTTTTCTTTAGCGGTTTGTATTACTTTTTTCAATCGATTGCCCGCAAAATCGTCTTGAATATGAGCCAATCTAAAATCTATGGGATTCTTACCTGCCTTCATGGCCAACTCATCCATAAAACTTTCTATGGCAAAGGTGTTTGCTAATAATCCTAAACTTCGCCACCAACTAGTTGCAAAAGGCAATTTCACTCTCCAGGAAACAGCTCTGAAATTCGGGATGTTTTTGTATTGAATCATTCCTCCTCTCCATGCACCTAGGTCGGCTCCGAGAATGGATTCTGCAACACTGGGAAGTAAAGGAGAACCAAAGGCCACATCACCACTTGAAACATTATGCTCTATGGCCTCGATCATTCCATCATCCGTTAACTTTGCCTTGAGCACATGATGCGTTGGAGGTCTGAAAGTATCTTTTTGAAATTCTTCTTTTCTAGTAAAAAAACATTTGACTGGTCGCCCTACGGCTTGCGAAAGCAGTGCGGCTTGAATGGCATTTGGCGTATGCAATCTTCGACCAAATCCTCCACCTAAAAATGTCGGGATGATATTTACTTTTTCTTTTTTAAATCCTAAACGCGCAGCAACTTCTTTACGAGTT
This sequence comes from uncultured Saprospiraceae bacterium, assembly GCA_937930025.1. GTDB lineage: Bacteria > Bacteroidota > Bacteroidia > Chitinophagales > Saprospiraceae > JABDJM01. Next base: position 1,343 of record CALGJW010000445.1, read on the forward strand.
AGGTTTACTACTTGAGTCGGAATAATCACTGTACATTCCCCATCCTTAACATGAGCAACAGAACCAGAAGGTTCCATTTGTGCATGTGCACCAATCGGGCTTTTATATTCGGAGGTCAATGTGACCTCTTCGTTCTCAAGAATACGTTTTGCTTTTCCTTCTTTTTGAATGACAATTGGATTCCCCTTTCCAACTAGCAACATATCTGTGATATCCTTCAATTGCCATTCCTGATCAATCTCCCAAGTTGCTTTGATCTTATCTTTGGCAGCATGCGCTTGACGTCGAGTCTCTGCTACTACTCCCACAAAATCTTTTTCTTTTACAATTTTCACGACACCAGGCATTCCTTCCGCCGCAGAAATATCTGCATCCAAGTAAATGGCTCCAATTTTATCTGGACGCACTACTGCACCATACAGCATGTCTGGCATTGAAGCATCCATTCCAAAGATCGGATCTCCTTTCACTTTAGCTAATAAGTCAACCCTAGGAATCGGCTTACCAATGAATTTAAAATCTTTTCGTTCTTTTAGTTTTGGGGTATCCGGAATTGTCCATTCCGAAACCTTTTGGGAGATTTCGCCATAAGTCATTGATTTAGACCCATTGCTAACCACTCCATTTTTTACCGTAAGGGTATTCGCTTCAACTTCAAATATTTTTGCTGCCTCATTTTTCAACATCTCTCGCATCGTAGCAGCGAGTTCTCTAAGTGGTGTGTACAAACTGAAAATCGAAGTAGATCCGCCCGTCGCAAATCCATCGATATTCCCAGAAGCAGACGAAGCACTCATGACTTGAATTTGATCCATATCGACTTCTAGTTCTTCTGCTGCCATTTGTGCCAATCCTGTAAAAGTCCCCTGCCCCATTTCGATTTTGGAAACTTGTAGGATTACTTTATTCTCTGGCGTAATCTGAAACCAAAGTGGAGGGGTTAACCCTTCTCCCAGATATGGAGATTCTGCGGTGTCCATAAAACTTGCAATTGAACGGCGCCAAAGAGACTTTGTGAGATAGCCCACACCGAATAGTACACCAACTCCCAATCCAGAACGCACTAAAAACTTGCGTCTAGAAAATCCCTTTTTCTTTTTTTCGTTGTTTTCTGAATTTGTCATTATAAAGAATTTAGGGTCTTAGCGTTTTTGATTTCTGCTGCACGGTGAATTGCTTTTCGCATTCGATAGTAGGTACCACATCTACAAACATTCTGAATGGCATTGTCTATGTCTTCATCTGTTGGAGTAGGGTTTTCTTCGAGTAGTGCTGCAGTAGCCATCATAAAGCCCGGTTGACAATAGCCACATTGCGGCACTATTTCTTCCATCCATGCTTGTTGAACTGGATGAAGATTCCCATCAGCTGAAAGTCCTTCGATAGTCGTGATATTTTTTCCTTCTGCTAATTTTGAAGGAAAGGAACAAGAGCGCATCTGCATACCATCCACATGAATAGTGCAGGCACCGCAAGCGGCCATACCGCAGCCAAACTTGGTTCCTTTTAGATTTAGCTCATCGCGAAGCACCCAGAGCAAAGGAGCATTTTCGTCTGTCTCGACAGATTGGGGTTGTCCGTTTAGATTGAAGTTAATTTTCATTGTGAGTGGGTTGAGATTGCTAAAATGGGGATAAAAAATGGAAAAACGACAATGGAATAAGATTTAAGAACAGAAGGTCCTAATAGAGATAGATCTTTGCCATAAAAAAAGCGATCAGAGTATCTCTGATCGCTTAACAAATTCAATATTGCTTACAATAAATTATCTCGTTAGAATAATCTTTTGAGTGACTACATTTCCATCCTCCATAAGGAATTGAATAAAATAGATTCCTTCAGCAGTCATTTTTGATTTGTCGTGGCAAGCAAATCCCATCAAACACAAAAGTCCTTTTATAGGACTTCTGCGAACCATAGGAATCAGTTACTAAGTGTTGTTTTCATAACTTTATAAATTTCATCCTTCGGTAGTAATTCTATTCTTGCTTAATCAATTTATCTACATAAAGGACCTTTCCATCCTGAACCACCTCTAAAAAGTAAAGACCTACTTGTAAATTGTTCAATTGAATTTGAGCTGACCATTTTTCTTCTGATTGAATATTTTTGGAAGAGACGAGTTGACCTACATTATTGTAGATATTGTAAATAAAATCAGAGTTTGATCCTTGCGTGTTATTTCCAGCTACTGAGATTAAATCATAAAAAGGATTAGGATATGCCGTAACATTATTTGGATTCTGGCCGATCAATGGAATATGTGGACCTGTTCCTGGTCTCGGCTTCCCTCCTCCGCCTGGGCCAGGATTTGAACCGCACAGTTCTATATTTATATACTTTGATGTTGTACCGCATTTATTTTTTGCCCAAACAGAAACAGGACCATTTGTTGTTCCCACATGCACTAGGGTCTGAGGGTCAATAGTTTGGTCTCCATCATAGAAATACCAGCAGTTTGGATTAGGATTAAAGGGGTCTGTTCCCGAAGGATCTGCACAAGTCGGCAAGCGCCATCTATATTCTGTTGCTCCGTCAGAATCAACAAAGAAAGTGGTTGTATGATTTCCGGGAATACAAGCTGGGCTATTAATATAGGTAATTACTGGTTTTGCAGGTTTTCCAACCCAATAGGAAAGATCACAAGTAGATTCCAATCCATTGTCAAAAACTACCGTTACCGTCGCTGTCACTCTCTCATTTGAATTGGAAACAGCGGTTATTGTTTGCGCATTACAAGGATTACAAGTGGCTCCGCCGTCTAAATCCCAATCAATAGAAGCTACTAAAAATCCTGCAGGAATATCTACAGCTAATTCGTTTTCTTCCCCTAAACAAACCACATTCTTATCTGCACTACAGTCAATGGGTGGCGCCAACCTAGTAATATCAAAGCAATCAGAAACAAGCTGCGCCCCTTCAACACAATCCTCACAGACCACATCTACACATAGGGTTCCGCCTCGTCCTTCGTTTGAAGTTAGCGTCACTGTACTACCATTGCCTCCACTAGCAATTGACCATCCTGGCAATCCGGATAGATCCCAAGAATAAGATAAACTTGTACATTCGGCTTGATAATTATTAGAGAAAACCGAAGTAGAATAAGTAACATTTTGTATACCTGCTGGCACCTCACTCATTCCACTAATATTTGTTGAAAATAAACCTATAGTTTTCACAATCAAGGAATTTACGCTAACAGATTCGTCACATTCCTCAACAACAGCTTCAATAAGTCCTTCGACACTTAGTTCCGGAAATGATATCTCTAGACTCTTTAATCCTATTGCGCTGAAGGAACCAAATACTATATTTCCATTAACCAAAGCAGAACCAGCCCCAAAATGCCATGTGACTTCACAATCGGATAAGTCCGCATTTGTGGTAAAATAGTATTCGTTAAATTCTTCTGGACAAATTTCAGTTGGACCTGTTACCGACTGACTTTGAATAAAATTGAAAAATACGAATTGAATAAAAAGAGTGAATAATAATTGTTTAGTTTTCATTTTAATAAATTTTAAATACATGAATAAAAGTCAATCCTAGTTTAAATAAATTTTGGTTGACATGTTTTTTTCATCACAGCAATATTTTAAAAAATAAGTATTCAAATTTGCTGTTACAAATAGTTTTAATTATTCCGTACGAAATAATTTGAATTCGCGAATCAAGGGCAATAAATAAATATTGTTTCCTATAACTATCAGTCAATTAAAATCATGAAAGGTGAGCAGCAAAAAAGGTAAACTTCAAAAAAAGATTGCCGTGAAACACGACAATCCAAGTACCAAAAATGTATGGAATGGTACAAAACTGATTCTTTAGTTGTAAGCAAAATCAGTTAGCTCTTAAACTGGTAAAGTTTAGAAGACTAAAAAATGAGAATGAAGAATTACCTTAAGGAGTTTAATATCTCTTTAGCTGCCTGATGTTTGTCTGCACTTTCATCATTAGCAAGTTGTTGAAAGAAATATTTTGCTTGCGGAATATTGTCGGATTTTAAATAAAACAATCCGATATACCAATTTGCGAGATCCAATAGAAAAGGGTCTTTGTTCTCAATAACAATAGCAAGGGTGCTAATTGCCTTGTTAGTTAGCCCCATTTCATTTAGGGAAATTGCTTTTGCAATCAATATTTGCCCATCGATTTCAGAATTATCCAATTTTTCTAATGCTAGGTATGCCGCTTCAAAATTTCCAGCTCGGTAGTTTTCCCACGCCTGATCCACAACAGCGTTTTGAGCAGCATCTCTAACATTATTTAGCACTTTGTAGGGCGCATAATTGGAAACGTATATATCATTTGTTGATGTATTCGAAGGACTGAGCAACCACCAGCTAAGTAGTCCAATGCAAATAACAGCAGCCGCTGCTAAATAGGGTTTCAAAATTGTAATTATGGATTTATTTTCTGTCTTGCTTGCACCTATCTCTTTTCCATGAATAGCTTGCAGTTCTTTTTTCAATTCCTTTCTTTCCAAATATTTAACCGCATCAGAGATTTTACTTCGTTGCTTTACAGCAGTTTGCAAATCTGCATTTTTAGTCAATTCAGATTCAAAAACCTCAAGCTCCTCTCCTTTTAAGCGGTTTAAAATATATTCGTCAATTTTATCAAAATAATCCATTGAATGCTATTTATATAGTGATCGTAGTTTAGGGAATTTTTCGGCCAATTCTTTTAATTTTTTCAGACAACGACTCTTTTTGTTCTTCACAACTTGGTCGTTTGATAATCCCATAAGTTGGGCAATTTCCTTCATTTTTCTCTTTTCGTAGTAGTAGTACTTTAAAAGCTTTTGGCAATCGGGTCCTAATTTTTCAATCAGACTAGCTAATGTTTTTGTAGTCTCATCCGCAATCATAACATCTATTACCAAATTTTCATCTTCCTTAAAATCCATCTCAAGTCCCAATATTTCCTTTTTCGTTGAAGACTTCTTCAGTTTATTGAACCAGCAGTTTTTACAAATAGCAAATAAATAAGTGCTGATACTGCTTTGTTCTTTAAAATTTCCATGAAGGACTTGTTCATAAAGGATGATCATTCCATCTTGAAAAATATCTTCCGCCTCAGCTGGGCTTCCGCTGTTATTTAAAACAAAGAATCGAATTTTATCAAACTCCTCCTTATATATCCTCGAGAATGCTTCATTTCTCAAGGATTTATCTGGAGATTTAATCATATTCAATAAATCTCTATTATTTGAACTTGCCATTACCATACATCATTTAGTAGATCAACTATAAGAAAGGATAGCATAGAAATTATATTTTAGTTCATTAACCTATAAGCCTTATTGCTTTTATAAGTTATTGCGAAAAATAGAGACTAAATTATAAGAATAGAATAAGATTAAGAATAAGAACAACATAACATTTTATTTTCACATTAATTCATTGTCTTTTTATTGGTCTTTTCTTATATTAAACTTGAAAACTAAAATTAATTTCAAAAATGTTGGAAAAGATGCTACCCTTTTCTTTTCCTACTCTACTAAGGTATGTTGTCCTCTTGGAAATCTCCTTGCTTATCAAGGTGTACAAAACTGATTGTTAAATTTCGAAGGAGGGAAAATATTTTAGTATCAAAAAAATTATCATGAAAAACAAAAATTTAAGCTGGGGCAAAGTTATTTTGCCCGTATTTATTCTTTTATTCTCATTGAATTCGGTTGATGCCCAAGTTTTCGAAGGGAATCGTGAACATGTTTTGCAAATTTGTAATGGCGGAAATTGGCACGAAAACCCTCCACCACCTTCTGGCGGTAGCCAATGTGCACCAGAAACGATTTCTGCTAGTCCTATTAAAATTAATGGAGAAGTTAACTTACAAATTTCGGCATATGCGGTTAGTCTCCCGTTAAATCCTTTAACGGATGCTGCCTATTTCCCTACAGATTACCCAAAACCATATTTGGAATATGAGTATAGCCCAGGAGTTTTTAAGCAAACAAGTGAACTAGTAAATTGGGAATATGTGACTATGTTAAAAGGCCAAGACGGAGTGCTACGACCCTTGTATAAATCAACAAAGTACATTTCTATTATTCCACCCGTAAGCCTTGAATGCAATGAAGACATTAGTTCAATAGTCTTTCCTATGAAGTTGAGTCTAAAAACTTATGATTTTAGAACACCAGGATGGGGGGATTACCCTATCGATCTGTATGGATTATCGGATGATATTTTTAGCTGTCAAATTTTCAATGACAACTTACATCTTTGTTATAATGTAAGTCAAATTCCACCAATTACTTCTATATATATTTGCATGGAATGTCTTGATCGTCTAGGAGATCCACCAATTGATGGACGATTATCTAATTCCAATTCAGAAACTTTAAAGACATTTCCAAATCCATTTTCTAGTTCATTAGAATATTTTTATCAAGCTGATCGCGATTCTAATATATTAGTTGAACTTTTAAATAGCAATGGAATAGTAGTAAAAAGAATTGTGCATAATGTCATTAAAGGAGAAAATCGGTTTTTCCTGGACGCATTAGATTTAGCAGCTGGCATCTACTACTTAAACGTAACTAATGATAAAAACAGGAATATTATCAAATTAGTACACACTCAACAATAGACCTTTTATTGTGAATCGGAAATAGAATTAATCTACTTCCGATTCACTTCAATTGCGCCACCTTTATGCAGGCAAATCGCTTAATAGCATTATTTTCCGGTCTATTTTTTTTACCCCTTATTCTTTTTGGGCAAAACAGCTTTGACTACTTTGATAGCGGTGTTTCAAAATTTAGCACGAATATAGATAGTGCTATTCATTATTTTGAAGATGGAATAGCTCATTACAAAACTCAAGAAAATTGGGTAAAACATCTTAATTGTCACAATGCCCTTGCATCATGCTACAATATAAAAGGAAATTATAAAAAGAGTTATTCTTATGCTCAAAAGGCAATTAAGATTGCGAACTTACATCAAGATCCTTCAAGCGTAGCATATGCATCGGCATTAAATAATTTAGCCGTATTTAAGCAAGATAAAGGAGAATTTTTACAAGCTGCCGAACTTTTTAAAAAAGCATTAACCGTCAACAAAATTAATAATGACAAAAAAGCCCAAGTACCGAATCTAAATAATTTAGCTCTTTGTTATTTCCAATCAGGGGATTACCAAGAAAGCAAAAGATACTATCAACAAGCTTTAAAAGTAGCCAATGAAATTTTCCCAATTAACAATAGTAATCGGCTAAGAGCGATTTACGGTTTAGGAAATATCTACAAGACACAAAATAAAATTGACAAGGCCTTAAATATTTACGAAGAAGTCCTCATTCAACTTGAGATTAAAAATTCTCAGAAACCTGAAATGCTAGCCAAAATAAATCATGAAATCCAACTTAGCATAGCCGAATTATTTTTGATAAAAAAACTTAAAAACAATTTCTTCAAAAACATTAAAGCCTTAGACATTTCACACCAAATCGCCTATCAAAAGAAATCCATTAATGGTCTTATTCTTTCTGGAAAATGGCACTTAAAATTCAAAGATCTAGAACTTGCAAAGTCAAACTTTCATGAAGCACTTGAACTAGCCAGAAAAGAAAATAACGAGATAAAACAGAGCCCGAGATTTGGAGAAATTTTCTATCTATTAGCGCAAACCATTTTAACTTCCAATCATTTCGAAGCAATTTCAATGTGCGATTCCGCGCTGTACCATTTTAACATCCAGTTGGAGTCAGATCAGAATCAATACTCCAATGTTACAAAAAACCCAACATTGGATGACAACACTCTAGATATTTTACTGACCAAAGCTAAACTCCACTTTAAACAATTCGAAAAAACAAAAGACAAAAAAGACATCCAAAAGTCGCTTTACACTTACACCTACGCGACTAAACTAATCAACCAAATACGCCAAAGTTATTTACAAGAAGGATCACGAGAAACCTTTGTGGCCAAAACCAAGAAACTTTTCGAAGAAGCGCTAAACACCTGGGATATCTATCAAAAGAATTTCCCAACAGGCAAACAATACGCTCAAATATTTCAACTTTTGGAAAATAGCAAGTCTATGCTCTTGCTTCAATCCTTAGAAGCCGAAGAAGCATTAGGAGCTGCAGGAATTCCAGACTCTTTGATCTTAAAAGAAAATGAGCTTTCCAAAGAGATTTCTTTTTATAAAATAAAACTAACGGAACAATCAAATGGAAACACTGAAAAAATAGCCGCCATAGAGACAGACCTTTTTCAAGTAGAGGCTACCTACCAGGAACTTATTGAACAGTTTGAAAAAAACTATCCCGAATACTATAACCTAAAGTTTAATCAAAAACTAACCAGCCTTTCAGAGGCAAAAAGTCAATTGCCACATAATTCCACAGGCCTACTAAACTACTTCGTTGGCGAAAAATACCTATTCACTTTTTTCACTACAAAAACAAAAACGATCTTTGAGAAAATCGAAAAACCAGCTGATTTCGATACTTCAATTTTAAACTTAAGAAAACTAATTGAAAATCCGCCTGTACAAACTTCAGCGCAAAAGGATTTTGGAGACTTCTCAAGCCTATGTTTTGATATGTACAAGACGCTAATGAATCCAATAATAGCGGAATCTAAACTTGAAAACTTAATCATTATTCCTGACGGCATCTTGAATTATCTTCCTTTTGAAATTCTGCTTTCGGATGAACCTAAAAACAATGTTGTAAATTATCAACCATCTCACCTACCCTATCTTTTAAATAAATACAATATTAGTTATCGCTATTCTGCTTCTTTGCATAAAGTTTTAAATAAGACAACTACTGAAGCAAAGTCAGACTTCATAGGTTTCGCTCCCTCTTTTTCTGTAAATACATTAGCGACACAAAATGCTCGAAGCTGTGAACTAGAAAGTCTAAGTCGACTGTCCTGCAATAAAAATGAGGTAGTCAAAATTGCAGGACTACTTCAAGGAAAGACATTTGTAGATAAAAGTGCATCAAAAGAAAATTTCAACAAGGAAATTCAAAACTTCCGAATTGCGCATTTTGCAACTCATGCCTGTTTGGACGATGAGGACCCTATGCTCAACCGGATTTTCTTCGCAAACAGTTCTGTTTCCAACTATGAACTCTACAACTTAAAACTGCCTTTGGAATTAGCAGTTCTTAGCGCATGCAATACAGGAAGCGGTGAACTCAAAAAAGGAGAAGGAGTAATTAGTCTGTCCAGAGGGTTTTTTCACGCTGGCTGTCCAAGCCTATTGATGAGCCTTTGGTCGGTAGAAGATTGCACGACTTCAGAAATTATGACCAACTACTATGGATATCTCAAAAAAGGAAATTCAAAAGACGTAGCCATTAGAAAGGCTAAGCTAGATTACCTTGATCAGGCAAATAAACTTGGCTCGCATCCTTTTTATTGGGCTCCATTTATTCAACTCGGTTCCATTGAACCTATAACCCTCGGAGGTGGAAATAAGACCTTCATTTTCCTACTTCTATCCCTTCTGGTATTTTCTTTCGGTTTCTATCTCTATAAAAGAAATCAAAACACCTAGCATCCCACCTAATCATTGCTTATTTTTGCCCCTCAAATATGTAAAAACCTAAATAGTATACTATGTCTACACCCGCACTAGAGGCCACTATCATGAAAAAAGTGGATGGATGGTTGTCTGGAAATTATGATGCAAGCACGAAGGCTGAGATCCAAGCCTTAATCGATAGCAACAACATAACGGAATTAACCGATTCTTTTTATAAAGATCTTGAATTTGGGACTGGAGGTTTACGAGGTATAATGGGCGCAGGTTCTAACCGAGTTAATAAATACACTTTGGGCGCAGCGAACCAAGGATTTTCTAACGCCTTGCTGAAAACTTACCCAGATCAACAAATCAAAGTGGTTATTGCACATGATAGTCGTAATAACTCGGATGTCTTTGCGAGAATGACTGCCGAGGTTTTTTCTGCGAATGGAATTAAGGTTTACTTTTTTGAAGGACTAAGACCGACTCCGGAGTTATCTTATGCTATACGTGAGTTAGGCGCGCAAGGTGGCGTAATGTTGACGGCTTCACATAATCCAAAAGAGTACAACGGATATAAGGCATACGGAGCGGATGGTGGCCAATTGGTCCCACCACATGACAGCAACGTAATAAATGAAGTACGAAAGATTGCTTCTATAGATGATATCAAGTTTAGTGGAAACGATGACTTAATAGAAGTGATCGGAGAAGCGATAGATGAAAAGTATATGAACACATTGCTTGAATTATCTATTTCTCAAGATGCGATCAAAAGGCAAAAGGATTTAAAAATTGTTTTTTCTCCGATACATGGAACAGGCGGTGTAATTGTTCCTCCGACGCTTAAGAAATTTGGTTTTGAAAATGTGCACTTGGTTGAAGAGCAAATGATTTTGGACGGAAATTTCCCAACGGTGGTTTATCCAAATCCTGAAGAAGAGGAAGCATTGACCATGGCGTTGAATAAAGCAAAGGCAATTGATGCAGATTTAGTGATGGCCACTGACCCGGATGCTGATCGAGTGGGAATTGCAGTAAAGAACAATGAAGGAGAATTTGTTTTGGTAAATGGAAATCAAGCCGCCTGCTTGTTAATCAATTATGTTTTGACAGCTTGGGAAAAAGCAGGCAAGTTGGATGGTAATCAGTATGTAGTAAAAACAGTGGTGACTTCCTACTTAATTGATAAGATGGCCGCTTCGAAAAAAGTGGATTGCTACAATACATTGACTGGTTTCAAATGGATTGGTGAATTGATGACAAGCATGGAAGGAAAGAAGACTTTCATCGCAGGAGGAGAAGAAAGTTACGGATATTTAGTTGGCG
>CALGJW010000446.1 GCA_937930025.1 uncultured Saprospiraceae bacterium
ACGCAACCCGGCTCTGAGTTTATTACCGCGCTTCATGATACAACAACCAAGACTTTGTCAAATAGATTTGGTAATGCTCAAATCACTAATGCAGGAGTTAACGAATATTCAAATGTTGTAGACATCATATTACAACAAGACGAGGTTGCTAAGTTCATCGTTCGCAAGCTATATAGATGGTTTGTTTATTACGATATCACAGATGATGTTGAGCAAGATATCATAACCCCTTTAGCTGCTCAATTTCGAGATGGCGATTATGAAATTCAGCCAATCATTGAAACGCTATTGCGGTCTGATCACTTCTTTGGAGAAGAGGCCTGTGGTTGTATGATTAAAAATCCCATGGATTTTGCTTTTGGAATCGTTCGTCAATTTAAAATGGATGTACCCAATGAATTGGCAAAGCGTTATGAGCAGCAATTAGCCATCGGTGACTACGCTGGTTTTTTACAAATGTCTTATTACTATCCACCAAATGTTGCAGGATGGAAATCATATTACCAAGAGCCTACTTTTTATCAAATCTGGATAAATTCGGTAACTCTACCTCAGAGGATTGGATATGCCTATGTCGCCATTAACATAGGTTTTGATTTTGATGATGATTTATTGATTGCAGATCCATTGCTCCTGGTAGATTCCCTGGATAATCCTTCGGATGTTAATATGATGATCGACGAATTAGTCGCTATACTTTTTCCGAAGCCAATCACTACAACTCAAAAAATATTTATCAAAGGTGCACTTATTCCTGGTCTACCTGATTTCGAATGGAATGTTGAATACTCTGAATACAATACGGATCCAACCAATGAGACTTTAGCCTCTGGAGTGAGATCAAAGTTGAAAAATATGATAACGGTTATGGTAACAATGGCCGAGTACCAATTGATGTAAAAACTGTATCCTAAATCCAGCACAATTTTAGATTTATGAATTGCGCTTAAAAAAATTATTATGAAAAGAAGGTCATTTATAAAAGCAGGATCCGCACTTTCATTACCTTTTTTCTTAAATGGTATTCCAATTAGATCGATGGCCATGCCTTCGGCTTTTGCTGGAATGAATGGGGATACAGACCGTATTCTCATACTCATTCAATTGAATGGAGGAAACGATGGATTGAATACCCTGATTCCTTTGGACGCTTACGACAATCTAGCCAACTTAAGATCAAATATCATCTTACCAGAAAATAGTTTAATTCCAATTACTGGGGATAATGCCTTGCATCCTAATATGACAGGCATTGCCGATCTCTTTAATAATGCTAAATTGAATATTGTTCAAAGTGTTGGTTATCCAAATCAAAATAGATCACACTTTAGATCTACCGATATTTGGTCAACAGGTTCTTCAGCTGATGAATATTTAAGCACAGGTTGGATTGGACGTTATTTAGAAAACAGATTCCCAGACTATCCTGGGAATTATCCAAACAATGATTGCCAAGATCCATTCGCCCTAACTATCGGAAATTTTGTTTCTGAAACCTGTCAAGGATTATCTTCCAACTTTAGTTTAGCGGTTAATAATCCGAATGATTTGTTTGAATTGCCAGAAGGCGCTGGAGGAAATCCTGACCTTAGTACTTGCTATGGGTTCCAATTGGATTTTGTTCGAAATGCCATTTTGCAAACCAATGCTTACGCTGATCGCATCATTGAAACATATGAAGCGGGAAATAATCAAGTAACTTACCCAGCTGACAACAGACTTGCCAATCAACTACAAACGGTGGCTAAATTAATCAGTGGTGGAAGTCAAACCAGAGTATATATTGTCTCCCAAGGTGGATACGACACCCATGCAAACCAGGCTGAAGCAGGAGATTCATTAGTTGGAGAACATGCTAATCTGCTCAAAGATCTTTCGGACGCTATGAAATCATTTCAGGATGACTTGGTGGCATTAGAAGTAGATGAAAAGGTGGTTGGAATGACCTTTTCTGAATTCGGGCGGCAAATTAAATCCAATGACGGTGTAGGAACTGATCACGGAAATGCTGCACCTTTAATGGTGTTTGGATCCTGTATTAATCCTGGAATTATAGGAGACAACCCAGAAATTCCAACAACAGTTCAAGATCAAGCCGGTCTGCCGATGCAATATGATTTCCGATCAGTATATGGATCCATTTTAATGGATTGGTTTGAAGTGCCTGAGTCTGAGGTGAAAGAAATATTCACTGACGATTTCCAATATTTACCTATCCTTCAACTTTGTGATGGTGTCCCAACACATGATTTTGATGCCACGGATATTGAAATAAATGTTTTTCCAAATCCGTTCACGAGTTATGCTTCTGTGCAGTTTACTTCAAAGGCTGAATGGATAAGAATTAGTTTGTATGACTCATTGGGCTCTGAACTCAGGACGATTGCAGCGAGAAAATTTGATGCCGGAGAACATTTAGTAAAATTTGATGCGCATGATTTAGCCCCGGGTAATTACTTCGTTCGTTTGGCGACTGATAAGCAGGCAAAAACGAAATCGTTGATAAAAATTTAAAAGAAAATTTCGATAGATCTTAAATGGAGTATTGGTCAAGCCTTTTTTTCAAAATCAAAAACTAGCTTCTACCAATACTCCATTTTCTTTTATGCGATCTAGTTCAACTTCACGCAGTTGATTAATTAATTCAGCTTGTAGTGGCATTTCGATTTTCACATAATTATCTGTGAAACCATTCATCAAACCGGGAAGCTTACTTTTTTCAAAAAGCACTCTCCTTTTTTTTCCTAAAAATTGTTGATAAAAAGCGTGTAATTTTTTCTGAGAAAGAATGCGAAGCATTTCATTTCTGCGTCGTCTTTCCTGCATGGGAACTACCGCTTGCATTTCTGCCGCTGGAGTATTTGCCCGTTCGGAATAAGTAAAAACATGCAAATAGCTAATGTCCAAATTTTGCAAAAATTTGTAACTCTCTAAAAAATCTTCTTCTGTTTCGCCAGGAAAACCTACAATCACATCGACGCCTATGCAAGCATGAGGCATTAGGGATTTTATTTTGGCCACTCGATCCAGATATAAATCTGATTTATATCTCCTTCTCATCATTCGCAACAACTTATCAGATCCTGATTGAAGTGGCATATGGAAATGCGGTACAAACCGATTCGATTGCGCAACAAATTCTATGATTTCATCGGCACAAAGATTTGGTTCTATACTTGAAATTCTAAATCGTTCGATTCCCTGAACTTCATCTAAGGCTTTTATTAGATCGATAAATTTTCCATTTTTTTCATAGCCATCGGCGTTTCTTAATTTCCCAAAGTCACCAATGTTAACCCCCGTGAGCACGATCTCTTTTATTCCCCTGTCTGCAATGGCACCCGCATTCACGACCACTTTTTCTATCGTATCTGAACGACTCGCACCTCGAGCTTGGGGAATAGTGCAAAAACTACATTTATAATCACAGCCATCTTGTACTTTCAAAAATGACCGAGTACGATCTCCAAATGAAAAAGCATCCTTAAAATCATTCACCTCAGAAACTTCTCCTGCGACCACCATTCCTTTTCCTGGAGCTTTGGATAGTTCATCGATATATTCAACTACCCGGAATTTTTCTGCCGCTCCAAGAACCAAATCTACTCCCTCGATATTGGCTATCTCTTCCGGTTTCAATTGAGCATAACATCCAATGACCACGACTTTTGCATCCGGATTCTGGCGCAATGCTTTCCGAACAGTCTGCCGACATTTTCGATCCGCAAAATCGGTCACAGAGCAAGTATTAATTACATAAACAGAAGCAGGGTCTTTAAACTTAACCTCAGTATAACCACGGGCCTCAAAGGTTCTGCCGATGGAGGAAGTCTCGGAGAAGTTCAGTTTACACCCAAGGGTATGAAAAGCAACTGTTTGTGGTGTGGCCATAGAAACGCAAAGGTATAGTTTTCTATAGTGGATGACTATAGGCTGGTTAAAATATTTGTGGAAAAAACATGGTGGTCCGCCAAAGGAATCTTCCAGATAAACCATTTTGATTCTTCCTTTGTTATTTTTGTAGCTTAATCACACCAATATGATCTTAGTACTTTCTCCAGCGAAGACGTTGGACTATTCTGAAACAAAAATTAAGGACTTTCACCAACCAAGGTTTCAGGAAGAGACTCAAGCCTTGGTTCATAAGTTAAAGAAGTCTTCTGCTGGAAAACTTCAAGCACTGATGGGCATCAGTGAAAAATTAGCAAAGCTCAACGCAGATCGTTATCAAACATTTTCAGCTGAGTTCACCACTGAAAATGCGAAGCAAGCTGCGCTGGCCTTTAAGGGAGATGTGTACCTAGGATTAGAAGCAGATACTTTTTCAAAGGCTGACTTAAAATTTGCGGATAAACACCTACGGATCCTTTCTGGACTTTATGGCGTTTTGCGCCCATTGGATTTAATGCAACCCTATCGCTTGGAAATGGGCACACAATTGAAGGTTGGCCGAAAGAAAAACTTATATGAATTTTGGGGAAATCAAATTACAGAACAGATTAATGAAGATTTAAAAAAATCGAAGTCAACACTAGTTTTGAATCTAGCCTCCCAAGAATACTTTAAATCGGTGAAAAAGGAGTTGCTCGAAAAGCCGATTCTTAATATACATTTCCAAGAGAACCGAGGAGGAAAATATAAGGTTATTTCCTTTGCGGCTAAGAAAGCCCGGGGACGAATGGCTCACCTGATAGTCAAGGAAAGAATTACAAATCCGGCCGATTTAAAACATTTAGTTGTACATGATTATGTTTATAACGATTCCTTAAGTTCTCAATGGGATTGGTACTTTACTATGGATTAATAGGGTCTTTTCCTAAAAATTAGTTAATTTTTCACATTTATATTGTTAATGAAAACATTTGTAATCAACTCATTAACAGTTGATAGTATTAATATTTTATTATTTTTCTTCAAATGAGTAAAATTTTTAATAAAATCAATTAAACTTGCGAACAAAAGGTTATTTCCTTTCGTAAAATCCTCTTTATTAACTAATAAAAATCATAGTTATGCAAAAACTAATGGCAGCAATCATCCTACTTGTAGGAACATTTCATTTAGCTGAAGCACAAAGCGAAGATTACAAATCTAACGCAGCTATTTCAGTAAATTATTCCTTAACAGGAACTGTATTAAATGCATTTATTGAAGCAGCAGAATTGTCTTCAACAAATGTAGGTCGTAAATCAATTCCTTCTCTACAACTGACTTACGATTTTGGTGTTACCAATTTTCTAAGTATTGGTATAGCGGCGAGTTATGAAAAAATTGGATTTGATGTTTCTGATTATTCCTATACTAATGCAGATTTTGAGACAATAACAGAAAACTATACTTCTTCTTTCACTAGAACTTCTATTGCGCTTAGGCCGTTGTTTCATTATGGTAATATGGACAAGGTAGATATGTATTCTGGTCTTAGAATTCAATTTTTCAACAACCAGTATGCGACAGATTCTACAGATCCATCAAACGATGATCAGGGAATTACCGACACTTATGGTTTTAACCTAGGAAATAAAATTGGAGTAGGTATTGTGGCTTACGGCATTCGCTATTTTATAACTGATAATATCGGAATAGGATGGGAATTAAACATTGGAAGACCATACTTAACAAACTTAAGTGTGAACGCCAGGTTCTAAGCTATCAAACTAAAAGAAATACAAAGGACCATCTTCACGAGTTGAAGATGGTCCTTTTACTTTAAATTGCATTTCATCAATTAAACTGTCTCTTTCAATTTTTTCTTCAAAGCAAATAGTTCGTCTCTAAAACTAGCTGCGGAAATAAAATCCAATTCCTTCGCAGCCTTTTTCATTTTTCTTTCTGTTTCGGTAATCATTTTTTCAACCTTATCTTTACTGAGGTATTCCATAATTGGATCCGCTGCTAAAGAAGGTTCATCCGGTTCGACGTAGGCTTTTTTCCCTCGAATATCAAGAATGGAACTTTTCGCTAATATCTCTTCCTTTGAATTCCGAATGGTTTTAGGGACGATGCCATGTTTCTCATTATAAGCCATCTGAATTTTCCGACGCCGTTCAGTTTCGTTTATAGTCAATTTCATGGATTCAGTAATCTTATCAGCATAGAAAATCACAAGTCCATTTGAGTTTCTTGCTGCTCGACCAGCCGTTTGCGTAAGTGAGCGAGCATTCCTTAGAAAACCTTCTTTATCCGCATCGATTATTGCGACCAAAGAAACTTCCGGTAAATCCAATCCCTCTCTCAAAAGGTTTACACCTACAAGTACATCAAATCCACCCAATCTTAAATCTCTCAATATTTCTACCCGCTCCATGGTATCCACCTCAGAGTGAATATATCTTACTTTGATATCCAATCCTCCTAAGTATTTGGAAAGTTCTTCTGCCATCCTTTTGGTCAGGGTAGTTACCAAGACTCGCTCATCTGCTTTTATTCGCTCGCTGATTTCCTCCATCAAATCATCGATTTGATTCAGACTGGGTCTCACTTCAATCGGAGGATCAAATAGCCCAGTAGGTCGAATTAGTTGCTCTACAATTTCACCTTCCGTTTTTTCCAGTTCATAATCTGCCGGAGTTGCAGAAACGAATACAATTTGATTAGTTAGCTGTTCAAATTCTCCAAAGTTCAACGGACGATTATCCATGGCAGAAGGAAGGCGAAAACCATAATTCACTAAGTTTAATTTCCTAGCTCGATCTCCTCCCCACATCCCACGCACTTGCGGAATAGTAACATGAGATTCATCAATCATCATAAGGTAATCTTCTGGAAAATAATCCAATAAGCAGAATGGTCTAGTTCCAGGAACTCTTCCATCAAAAAATCTAGAGTAATTTTCCACTCCGCTGCAATAGCCCAACTCTTTCATCATCTCCATGTCGAAGGTGGTTCTTTCAGCGATTCGCTTTGCTTCAAGATTTCTACCTTCTTTTTCAAAATATTTTTTCTGTGCATGTAGTTCGTCTTCAATTTCTCGGATGATCGCATGCATTCTATCCTTTGGAGCGATATATAAATTAGCGGGAAATATAGCAGCGTTATCTAAATTCTCAATTCGCTTACCGGTTTCTACTTCTATTCTTTCAATTTCCTCTATTTCATCCCCAAAGAAAATCACACGGAATCCATAATCCACATAAGGTAAATTAATATCAACGGTATCACCTTTGACTCTAAAACTGGCTCGCGTAAGTTCAGTTTGCGTTCTGGTATATAAACCTTCCACTAAATTGTATAAGAAGGTATTTCGTGAGATAGTTTGACCTTTGTGAATACGATTGATTCCTGATTTTAAATCTACTGGATTTCCCATTCCATAGATACAAGATACGGATGCCACAATGATTACATCACGTCTACCGGAAAGCAAGGATGAAGTTGCACGAAGTCTGAGTTTATCGACCTCTTCATTGATGGAAAGGTCTTTTTCGATATAAGTATTTGAATGAGCCATATAGGCTTCCGGCTGGTAATAGTCGTAATACGAAACAAAATACTCCACTGCGTTATCAGGAAAAAATTCTGTGAATTCTCCGTAGAGCTGAGCAGTCAGTGTTTTATTATGCGTAAGGATTAACGTTGGCCGATTGAGTTCAGCAATGACATTGGCCATAGTGAAAGTCTTCCCTGAGCCAGTGACTCCTAAGAGACATTGCGCCTGAGATCCACTTTTCACGCCATCGATAAGTTGTCGAATAGCTTGGGGTTGATCACCAGTGGGAGAAAATGGGGATTGGAGATCAAATTTATTTGCCAAATTAACTTAGTTAAGTTCGTATAATTCAATTGTTTGGCCTGTAGTGTCTGTTTGAGATTTGATGAACTCTAAGCCCGCTGTGCTGGTTGTCAAGACTCGAGTTTCATTGGATACTAAAATTTGTCCACCTTGGGTATGATTAACCAACCATTCGCATTGATCAAAAGTAGTACCCAAAATATCCAACTGTTCCGTATTTACATCAGAAGCAGAAAGTACGACCGGCCCCGAATGTACAGCAATTTTTGCTTTATTGCCTAATGCTTTATTGTCTTTAAAATATTCCGAAAGTTCTTTTGCCAAATTTAAAAGCTGATCTGGATTATGTTTAAATTTCGAAATTCCAGTTCCAAAGAAGAGTTTACTTCCCATTTTTTTGATGTAGAAAATATCGGAGTGTTGGCTAGTGATTAAACGAATATCTTTCATCAAGGTATCGTACTCACTTGCAAAAACCTTATCATCTAACTTAAGCATCCCTTTGACTGAATCATCTAAGTCAACGGCAAGGATACTAAATGGATTTACATTGATGGATTTAGCAGATGCTTTTCCTCCTAAAATACTTAGGTTTCTCAGTTGATCTTGTTCCTCAATTTCTTCCTTATAATTCCTAATCAGCCTATCTTTTTTGGTCAGCTTATCATCAAAATAGTTCTGACTTTTTTGATATTTATTCCATAACCATATCAGGCCGATTAAAAAAACTAATGCTAGTATTCCTAGTCCAATGGTCAGATAACGAAACAAGCTCATACGAGGAGAATCTTCCTCATTAACATAGACCACTACTGGCGTCCTGGAAGTATCCGTGGCACTGGTATCAACGTATACAATATTTGTTTTTGGCGTGTCAGAGATATCTCCTTCTTGGTTATCAAGTTGAAGCTCTACTATTTCACCATTCAATCGAACTAACTCTTCATTTAAAATTGCGACTTCTTCTTGTAGTTCAAGATTAGCGGCTTTCCATTTTTCTAGTTCTTTTTGAGTTTTGGCATTTGAAGTTGCCCCTCCACTACTTCCTACATTTGCGCCACTGTCCAGTACTTTGCTATTTAATTTGCTAAAGTTTCCTTTGTTTCTATTTATAAAATTAATGGCCATTAAATTTATTTCATAGGCCTTTTTGTAATTGTTTTTTTGGATTTCAATACCGGAAAGAATGGTAGCGGCATCTAAATAACTTCTAGGGTCATTATCCGCCTTAGCTAGGTCTTGCCCAATTTTCAAATATTTTTTGGCATTAGCTTCGTCGCCTTGTTTGATAAAAGTTTTCCCTAAAAGAATATTGCAATTGCGTATGTAAGGTTTATTACGAAGGCTTTTTGCTAAGTTTAAAGCTTGGCCAGCTTGATAGGCAGCAACACTCGGTTTTCGTGCAACGTTAATTTCAGATAATTGAAAATAGATTTGCATTTTTTCGTACGGACTTGTGGTCCGTTGAAGTCGTTCGTTTAATGCATTTAGATTTGAAGTCTGCGCAGCAAGATACTGGGGTGTAGCCACCCACAGGAATATCATTACCATCCAAATAATTTTCAGTTTGGTCACAGTCAATGTTTGCTTTTGTATATCGGAGGGATCATAGCGGAATACGCTAATGTGAGGATAAATTTACCCATTCTAAACCCGAGAGGCAATAAAGAGTTTTTCTAATATGTTTAGCATTAACATTTAGGCTTTTAAACATTCAATTGGTTTTACATTTTACGTTTTCTAATACTATTTTGTACTTTTCACCCGATATGAAGACTTCCAGTAATCAATTTGATGAAACAAGATCTCTGATCATCAGGGATTTTGGACTAGACATTCCAGGAGAAGGAATGGATGAAGCTGGGCTTTTCCAAATTCTGGCCGATGCAGTGGCTTATATGATCGAACATAAGATTGATTTTCTGATGAGTTTGATGTATAGATTGGATGTGCTAGAACCAGACATCAACCATGCGCTTTCCCCTTTTTGTATTGATCCGGCAAATATTGCCTTGGCAAAGCTGATTATGGCTCGTCAAAAACAGAGAGTCCAGACTAAATTGGAGTATAAAGCGGCGAATAAGGACCAGCAAGATATGGGAGATTTGGCCTTTTAGATTTTCTGGTGTAAAAATTGAGACCGATAATAAACCGATTGTATGAAGCGCTTAGTTTTACTTCTTTTCCTATCCACCCTTTCTTTTAGCGAAATCACTGCTCAAGATGCTTATCAGCATGCTATTGGTTTTAGAGCTGGTCCACTTACTGGAGTTTCGTACAAAAGGTTTATAGGCGTCCCATCGGTGATCGAAGGGATTCTAGGATATAACTATACCAATGGAAGAACTGTAACGCTGGCCGGTTTATATGAGCACCACATTTTCGTCAATTATAGATTAAACTTATTTATTGGTGCTGGAACTAGTTTTGCCTATGCGAAAGACGATTTTAGAATTAATTTAGAAGCCATAGCAGGATTAGAATATGTCTTTCCAAATTATCCACTAAATTTCTCCTTAGATTACAAACCAGTTTTTCACATATTCGATGGGCAATTTTTATTTAATGAATTTGCCCTTTCCATTAGATACATATTATAAATGCTGCTCAAAACTCGCGGGATCGTATTCAGGGCTATCAAATACGGAGACACCTCGGTAATCGCAGATATTTATACAAGAGAAGAAGGCTTACGCACTTTCATCATTGGCGGGGTCAGAAAACAAAAATCCAGTTTTAGTCCGGGGTTATTACAAGTAATGACAATCGTCGATCTGGTTGCCTATTTCAGAGTGACTAAGGATATGCATCGGATTAAAGAAATGGTCCCAGCACAAATATTTTCTGGAATTAGTTATGATGTTGTAAAAAGCTCGGTTGGCCTTTTCATGATAGAATTAGCTCAAAAATCTATTCGGGAAGCAGAGCAAAATTACAGATTGTTTGACTTCCTTGAACAGTCCTTTATGCTGTTGGATAGCAGCAAATCATCCTTAGCGAACTATCCAATCATATTTATGCTTCGTTTGAGTGGATATCTTGGGTTTCAGCCGGAAAGACAGCGGGATTCGGCACAATCGCTTTTTGACCTGAAAGAAGGCAAGTATATCACAAACAGTCCAGGACATACTTATTTTTTAGATGAAAAAATGAGTGGCCTACTTTGGGAGCTTTTACCATTGGATTTAACCGAATCCCAGCATATTAACATTCCAAAAGACCAGCGAAAACAGCTAGTTCACGAGCTAATTCTATTTTATAGGCTCCATATTGAACAATTTCAAGAAGTAAAAGCGTTAAATATTTTAGAAACCGTTCTTAGCGCTTAAATTAGCAGTTGAAACACTAATACCATTCTTCAGTGGCATATCCAATCTGGACATCGCTTGACTATTCGCAAAATTTATCGATTTTTCAATCGTTTGTATTCACGGAAATGCACTACAACCTATGAAGAAGTACATCCAAAAGAAGGTGAAAGCCTTTAAGAAAAAAGCAAAGAAAAAACCAGTCCAAAGCTATGGATTGCTGATTCTATGCAGCTTAGCGCTAATAGGATTTCTATTTGTTGGAAGCTTGGTATTGTCGATCCATTGGGGATTTTTCGGAGCCCTACCCTCTTCCAAACAATTATCTAAAATTCAGAATGACAATGCATCCATTGTTTATTCCGCTGATGACCAAGTTTTAGGAAAATATTTTGTCCAAAATCGAACTTCTATAAAGTACGATGACCTTTCTCCCCATTTAGTAAATGCTCTAATCGCCACAGAAGATGCTAGGTTTCTGGAACACAATGGAATCGATTATCGGGCATGGGCACGAGTATTAATCAAAACCGTTTTTCTCCAAGATCAATCTAGTGGAGGCGGCTCTACCCTAAGTCAACAACTTGCTAAGAATCTTTTTCCGAGAAAGTCATTTTGGAAATTGACAATTCCAGTGGCCAAGATCAAAGAGATGTTTATTGCAACTCGTTTGGAAAAAATTTACAACAAAGATCAATTGTTGAATTTATATTTGAACACCGTTCCATTTGGTCCAAATGAATTTGGTGTTCAAGCTGCGTCAAAGGCTTTTTTCAACAAGAATGCAAAAAATCTTTCTATTCAAGAAGCTGCCGTTTTAGTAGGAATGCTAAAGGCAAATACCCGATTCAATCCAGTAAGAAATCCTAAGTTATCTAAGGCTCGAAGAAATGTAGTCTTGGGGCAAATGGCGCGGTACGGTTATCTCAAACCTTCGGAATTAGATTCCTTGAAAAGCTTAGAGCTAGTTACAGACTACCAACGCGATTCTAAGACAGAAGGATTGGCCACCTATTTCAGAGAACATCTGCGTCAAGAATTAAAAACTTTAATGCCACAAGTAAATGATGAACTTGGGGAAGATTATAACTTGTTCACAGATGGTCTGAAAATTTACACAACGATAGAATCTAGATTACAACGATTCGCAGAAGAAGCAGTGCACGAACATTTAAAAAGTTTACAAGCCAGTTTTGATACGCATTGGAAAGGTAAAAAAGCATACGGAACGAATAGAAATTTGGCAGAAGCCATGGTTAGAACCCGACGCTACAAAACCATGAAGGCCGCTGGGAAAAGTGAAGAAGATATAAAAGAAGCTTTTGAGCAACCAGTTCGGATGACTGTTTTCACTTACGAAGGAGACAAGGTAAAAGAAATGTCCCCGTTGGATTCTTTGAAATACTATTACTGCCTACTGAACGCAGGATTCCTTGCCGCAGATCCGCACAATGGAAAAATCCTTGCTTGGGTTGGTGGGATTGATCAGAAGTATTTGCAGTATGATCATGTCAAAGCAAAAAGACAGACCGGATCAACCTTCAAACCTATTGTCTATGCCACTGCATTGAGGTCGGGAATTGGGCCATGTGATTATATTCCGAATCGTTTAGTTACCTATTCTGACTATGATGATTGGCAACCAGCAAATTCTGGAGAAGAGTATGGTGGTTTTTACACAATGGAGGGTGGAATTCGAAAGTCAATAAATTCCATTGCAGTAAATCTGATCATGCGAACCGGTGTGGATAGCGTAAGAACGCTTGCCAAGGAAATGGGAATAAATTCCAATATTCCTAAGGCTCCTGCTATAGCACTGGGTACAGCAGATGTAAGCTTATTTGACATGGTTCAAGTTTATCAAACATTTGCCAACCAAGGCGTAAGAAACGACCTAACTTTTATCGATCGAATAGAAACTAAAGATGGCAAAGTACTATACCAGGCAGAAGCATCTGAACCAATAGAAGTATTAACGAATGAAGAATCCGCCATCATGGATCATTTACTACAGGCAGTAGTCGATTCAGGAACCGCGCGAAGGTTAAGATTTAGATATCAATTACAAGGTCCGTTGCAGGGAAAAACTGGAACAACTCAAAGTCACGCTGATGGATGGTTTATGGGATACAACTCAAACATTGTAGCTGGAGCTTGGGTCGGTGCTGAATATCCTTCGGTAAGATTTAGAACCATTGAATTAGGACAAGGTGCCAATACTGCATTACCTATTTTTGGAATATTCATGCGAAAGGTTAGCAAATGGAAATCCACGAAAAAATGGGCACAAGGAACGCTACGACCTATGGATGAAAACCTTGCACTTCAATTGAATTGCGAGCCCTATTTAGAATTCGAGCCCTTTGAATTAGACAGCATCCCCCAGGATGAGGATCCATTAATAAATGCATTGGATAATTTATTTGCGAAGTTCAAACAGAAACCGAAAACACATCAATCTCCTTCACAAGTCAATACTCCACCCACGCGCAAAACTAACCCCGAGTTAGAAAAAGAACGCGAACGCATTCGCCGTAAAAACGAACGTATTCGTAAGCAAAACAGAAAGAAGAAGAAAAAGAAGAAGAAAAAATGGGGTGGACTTTTTGGGAATTAACCACCGCCTAATGCTCCTTTTTTTTCAAAAGCGCCGGATGTTTGGCTTGAAAGGCTTTTAAACGTGGAACACTTACGGAACGCACATAAGGCTGGTTAGGGTTGTTTCTTTCGTAATTTTGATGATAAGCCTCCGCTGGAAAAAATCTAACCAAAGGTGCGATCTCGGTTGTCACCTCATCCTTGTAGGACAATTGACTTATGTATTTTTTTGCGGCCGCTAATTCCGTTTCATCTTTATAAAAAATAGCGGATCGGTATTGTCTACCGGCATCTGGCCCTTGGCGATTCAACGTAGTAGCATTATGTGAATCAAAAAATACCATTAGTAAGGTTTCATAACTAATAACGCTAGGATCATAATAAACTTCAACAGCTTCAGCATGATCCGTAATTCCAGCGCTAACAGCCTTATAGTTCGCATCATTGGCATCTCCTCCAGCATATCCGGATACTGCTTCTGCCACTCCTTCTACGGATTCAAAAACAGCTTCTACACACCAAAAGCAGCCAGAGGCAAATATAGCAGTGCTATATTTTGAAATATCCTTTTGTGAGACCTTTTCTACAGGACTCGTTTGCGCTATAGATTTTTCTGCGCAATCTGCAGAAAGAAAAACAAAAGCGGAAAGAATTACTAATAAGAAAGAATTACGCATGGTTAATTATTTTTTCTATAACAATTTGGAGAGGGCATAGTTTAGCTAATTTGCGCTATTCTTGTCAATTGGAGACTTATCCCTAACCCTCGGGGAAAAATCAATATTCCCCTGATTTACCAACTTTTCACCCGAAATTAAAAATATTCATCCAGTCCAAGTTAAACATAAAGCCTAATAAAAATATCGTTGCCAAGCTAGATTTAAAATGGGATAAAAGTGTCTATAAGACTTATTCAAGACCGGCACTCCAATAGATAGTTCAATTCGATCGTTAGAATTCACTATGCGTTGAACACCAAAGTAGGCATCTAAATATTTTCCTCCTATTAATGCGGGCGATCGAACTTCAATCGGAATATCAAACCAAGTTAGTGCTACATCGCCATAAGCCTTACCCATTAATTCTAAATAAATATTGTAGTTGCTCTGATTATAGGATTCATATTTTTTCGGATACAACAAATATCCAAAAGATAAGGAATAGGCAATCGCATTCCCATAGTCCATTCGATATCGATTGTTTGATATATTGTCTTCGAAGGATTGAGGTAGGATAAAGCCTCCTGTGAAAGAAGCCGAAAAACGAGACTTTAAATAAGTCGCGATCAAGCCACTCCCCCAGCCCGCGTTATCTCCTTGCAAATGTACTTCGGCTTCATCGTGCGCTTGTCTTCCAATTGGTGTGTATTCTCCATACAAGGCCATTCTAAAATGCGAGCCTTCTTTGTCTAAGCTTAGGAATCTATATTTCCCATAGAGATGAACACCCGCAAAACTGTATTTGTACTTATTGCCGTAGCTTACTTGCTGCGCAAAACTAATTCCGGACGAATGACTATGATTGAATAAATCTGAAGGAAAAGAATTGCCATGGTGATTGGATACCATGGGCTGTGCCCACACGGTTAGTTTAGAAGTGAGGCCATACATCAATCGAGCAGAAAACTGATTCCGCATGATACCTGATTCATTATAAGTTTCTGAAAGTACCTTAAGACCAATTACTCCTTTTGGGACAGTGCTT
>CALGJW010000447.1 GCA_937930025.1 uncultured Saprospiraceae bacterium
ATGATACTTTGTCCAGAGAATGCGCCTGAAATCCATGATTTATCAAAGGTTATCCAGGGAGTCTCCATTGCGATAATAATGGTAATTCCAAAAAGTAATATTACGCGCAAAATAATAGCTAAAATAATCCCAATATTTGTAGCCTTCGCCCGCTGATTCTCTGGTAATTTATTAGCGGCAATAGCAATAAAAATGATATTATCTATTCCCAAAACGATTTCTAGAAAAGTCAGAGTGAGTAAAGAAATCCAAATTTCTGGGCTGGCAAAATTTGGTATATCGAATAATAACAAGCTATACATAATGTGAAAATTATTTAAGGGCAAGTTTACAAAAATGTAGCGAGATTCCTTGCTTTTATATAGCTTCGCGTCTTAATTAACCTTGGACTTTTACACATAGGAAGAGAAGAGAACCAAAAGTATTAAGCAAATGAAATTCAGGAGGTTACGACAAGACGAATTAAGCGTATTAGAAACTAGATTCATTGAATTTCTGGCTTCTAACACTATAACTGGTCCGGATTGGGAAAAAATCAAGACTAATAAACCAGAGCAGGCGGAAGGATTGATTGAAATTTTTAGCGATATCGTATTTGAAGACACCTTAGATAAGATAACTTACTTAAGGCATACCGCCCCAACAGAATTACGTTGTTTCCATTGTTTGGAAGAGAAAATAATCATGATGGGCCTGATCGCCAAAGAGACGAAGGGCTTCGATTTCCGCGAGAATGCTACGGCACAAGAAATGATGTCTAAGGTCAAAGCTTCGGGAGGAAGTTTGCAGTTCTTCACAGCAGAAAAGGAGTACAAAGGAGATCGCAAGCAGGAGCTTTTCAGAATGATGGAAAACGGTTGCTTGATATCTAAAGGTGAGATTTATAAAGCCTTAGAAGCAGTAGCCCCTAAGTAATAAATATTTGTCTAAGACAACTCCTTCATTTTTTCTAAAATCCAGTTTCTATTGAAACATTGAGCAGTCTCCTTTATTTGAGTATGTAACTTCTCGAATTCTCGCGTGAATTTCTCTTTAGAAAAATATCCTTTTTGAACCTTAAGATTGAAAATTCTATGTGTAAATTTTATCAAGTTATTATACCGCCTACTTTGTAATTCCGAAATATTTTTATTCCGTTTTATATATTGACGAAAGGAATCGTATAAAGAAGAAAGTGCTTCTCCTTCCTCGATATCATAATAGGTTTTAAGTAAAAGAACTTTTGCAGCCACTGCGTATCGCCAATCCGTATACTCTACTCTCAACAACAAAGGAAACATCTCCTTGTAATTTTTGGTCTGATAATAAACTGAAGCTAGATTGTAGTTATATGCATTCTCTCGGTGTTCTTCACTCAAAAATGATTTGTATTCCTCCACGAATTTTTGTGTCCAATTCACTTCGTTCACCAAAAGCCCTATCGTAGCTATATTTTTATAATGCCATTCGGGAAGGACATCTGCAACGATCAATAATTTTTCTTCTAAAAGGATTTTAAATAACTCAAAAGCTTCCCTCCGAAATTGCTGCTCTCCTTTATTTATCCTAAGAATACAAAAATTCAAAAGTGAATTGTAGGTATTATTTTTATCGTCGAAGGACAGCTGTGTTTTATATTGATTAATAGATTTTTTTGCAATAAAAAAATATTCATTTGTATTTTCTATCAACATTTGATAGATATGGAAATAAGCCACTAGGGAAGGCGCATCGGAATAATTACTGATATTTGTTTTAATTTCTTGAAGTGCAAAATCCGTCAAAGGTGAAATGAACTGTTGTTTTTTTCCCTTCGCTCTTTGAAACAACTCACAGGCATCTTTCAATTTTTCGGTAAGGTAAAACCGGTCAAGCATTCCCAGTTTTTTATCAACTAACTCTCCTTTGTCATAAATGCCCCGCTGATTTAGTATAGCATTCTCTTCATGAAAGAATCGACTTTTATGCAAGAAATATTTGGCATCCATTTCTTTTGACTCCTCTAAAGTGGAGACATGTGAGCGTTTTAACTTTTGATAAAGTTTGTACTGTTTACGATCTCTTAAAGCTTGTAGTTGGTACTCAACCTGGGATAACGAATCCGAGTTTAACTCTTCAGAAGATAAAAACTGAAGCGCCAATCGCTGTGTATAAGTAAAAAGCATGCTAAGTTTTTTCTTATCTAAGGGCTTTTTTTGTCCGATTCCGTTCCAAAGCAAATTGGAATTACAATCTTGTTCAGCAAATTCTGGATAGCTCGAATTAAGCAAATTGACCAATTGCCTAACTTCCTTGTGTTTATTGAAATAGGGAGAATCTACGAATTGAACGAAACGAGTCATTTCCTTTCGTTTAAAGCTTTTCAACAAACTAATGAGCGGATTTCGACTCATAATTACTCGTTTTTCCTTTTTGCAATCCTAAATGATGAATTAATTAGCTACTTATTGATCCTCCTTTGACCTTTCAAGCCTTATTTCATGGGCTTTTGAGAGCATTTAAGGCCAATTAACGCTAAAACACTTCTAAATATAGGATAAAAGTAAAAGTATTGCCAATATTTTTCCCAGAAATTACAAACAGTTAAACATTCACTATTAACTATATTACAATTAGTTATAAATTTTTATTTATTTAAAATAAAAATAATTTTCCCAGAAAATAGTATCAAAAGTTCTTTTAATTAGGGCTGTTCTTAGGCATTTTTGTAATGATGAGAAATTCTACTCATCTTTAAAGTGACCGTTATGATTAAAACCAACTATCAAAATCAACTCTGGACTATAGTTATCCTACTATTCTCCTTTTCGAATGGTATTGCTCAATGCTTAACAGAATGGTCATTCAAAAATGTAACGGATATACCGACTACCTGTGGAACTCCGTGGTCAGAAGCGGGACAAACCATGCAAATGATTCCAACGACTGCTGCAAATAGTTGCAATAGTGGAGCCGGTTGTGTGTTTTTCATTACTGAAAACGATCCTAATCAATACAATTACTTAAGTATCCTAAGCGGAGAGTTCAGACTAAACATGACCAATACAGGGAATCTCTATACTTTGAGATTTGGTATTATCGAAGGGGCCAATGCTTGCCAAACTGTTCGTTACTACAATGGAGGCTCAGTTGTATTGGAAGAAACGGTGAACTTCAACTATTACCAAACTGACCCTGTGACAACCGCTGGCATAACCTTTGATCAAATTGGGGTCGCGGTCATCAATTCTGGTTTATACAACTTTGAATTAATAGAAAGTTGTAATGATGGCGCTCCAGCCGGAGGTCAAAATATCGGATGGGAAGAATTTCCCCAAGGATCATTTAATGGTACTGGAAGTACAGGCCCTCTGCTAACTAGCCAAGGAGTAGATATATACGTTTCAAATGAAGCAGGAGAAATGCTTCCTCCATCGACCGGCTCCTATAATATTGCCCATACTTTACCTTCAGTATTCGGCTATGAAGAAAATTTCCTATTCCCATTTCATCCAATTAAATTTGATTTTAGTGTTTTGCCGAACGATGTTGTAAGTGTTTATTTTGATACTCAAAACACTAATCTGGATGTAATTCTTAAAATAAATGATGAAGATCCTTTTATAGGACAAATAGAATCTGCTCCAACGAATATTGCACCGGGATTTACCTTAACAGACCTCGGACCGCTTGGAAGAACTTCTGGCAATAGATATTTGATAGAAGGCCCAGGTATTTCCTCCCTAGTACTTGGTGGGCTTGAATTTTTCTTAGATAATGTATCCTTTGTTCAAGGTCAAGCGTCCGTATGTAGCATTGGAAATTTTGCCTTGCAAGATGTTGTTTGCAATGCTGATCAAACATTCAATTTGAGCTTTTCAATGAATGTAATCGACGCACCCGGAAATACCTTCTCGTACTTTATAGATAATCAATTGATTGGCCAAGAGGACCTGAATCCAAGCAATGCTTATAGCCTAACGAATCTCATGGCGACCAATGGCGAAGAACATCTTTTTACTGTGGTCATGGATGGAGATCCAAACTGCACCGCGGATTTTAATTTTTTCCTTGCGGACTGCGCAAATCAATCCTGTATAGTATTTGAAGGAAACCTAGAATATGGAGATCAGTATGGCAACTCCCCTGGAGACACCGTCAGCCTTTTGTCCAATGATGGAATTCTTGCTACGGTAGAAAATTACTACAATGCAGACAGTACTATTGTTGATTTTCAGAGACTGCGCACCGATGCATTAGATGATTTAGAAAACCCAGAAAACATCAATTTAAATTTAGATTTTTCAGCGGTAAATGGCACTGTCAATTCTCTTTCGTTTGAAGTAATACTTGGTTGTTGTGTTCACTTTGGTTTAAATAATGAATATCATTTCTTAGTTGACTTCAATAACCTCCCTTCCATTCTTCCTTCTGATTTCACCTATTTCCAAAGTGGAAATCAATGGACAATTTCAGGTCCAGAAATCACTCAGTTTTCATTTGGTGGAGGAAATATATTCATAGGAAATTTCTGTTATACCATTGCGGACCCAATGTGCACAATGAACAATCCTATGGTGGAAATATTAGATTGCGCAAACCCACAGGAATATTATGTAGAATTTGACTTTGACTACACAGGTAATATGGACAGTTTTTATGTATTAAGCGGCAACACCAACTTTGGCAATTTTGCCTATGCCGATTTACCTGTTACGCTAGGACCTTTCTTAGGGGATGGAACTAGCACCTATGATTTATATGCGGCAGATATTTTGGACATCTGTGCAATTGATTCCGAAGTATTTGGAGAAATAAATTGCGACCCTCCATGTGAACTAAGCAATGGAAGCTTTGTAATTGAAGAAAATTGTGATCCAAATGGCTTGGTTTCTGTGACTATTGACTTTGATCATGTAAATACTTCTGACTCCTTTAATTTAGTTCAAAACGGTTTGGACATTGGAAATTTTGCCTATAGCCAATTGCCATTGACGCTTGATGGATTTGACGGTACCAATCAAACAATAAATTTTGCTACCGCATTTGATCTAGATGATTCGAGTTGCGGTTTAGAAATAATGATTGGTCTAATTGATTGTAGCTTTGTTTGTGGCATAAATGAATTTTGGGCTAGTAACCAGACTTGCAATATCGATGGCACTATAAACTTTGAGTTGCTATTAATTTTCCCAACTTTCCCAACTCAACCAGATAGCTTTGAGTTATTCCTAAATGGAAGTAGCATCGGATCTTATGCGACTAATAATGATTTCGCTTACACGATAGAAAATATTACTCTAGTTCCTGGAACACAAAACCTTTTGACTGCTTGCAATCTTACTGGACCACAATGTTGTCAAACAACTTGGTTTACAGCTATAGATTGTCCACCTTCTTGCAGCATGAATAATCCTTCTGTTGAAGTCCTTAATTGCGTCGATACCGAAGAATTCTATGTAGAATTTGATTTTGACTATATCGGAAATACCGACAGCTTTTATGTTTTAAGTGGCAATTCCAACTTAGGGAATTTTGCCTATGTTGATCTACCCATTGTTGTTGGACCATTTTTAGGCGACGGCAGTAGTGTTTATGACTTATACGCCGCCGACTTTTCGGATCAGTGCGGAATAGATTCCCCAACATTTGGCGAAGTAGATTGCGATCCTTGCGTGCCAGGAACTTTTGTCCTGCTAGAAAATTTCTGTGACGACCTCGGTACTTTTATCTACTTTAATTACAATTCAAATGGTCCAACTGGATCAATGGTGTATAGTTTAAATGGAATTACAATAGACACTTTGTTACTGGTACATAACAACGGAACATCCGTTGAAACTAGAATCCCAATCGATGCCAACTATCAAGAATTCAACAATTTGGTTGAAGCCTGGGTATTGGGATCACCAGATTGCGTGGCAACCATGTCTTTTGATCTAAATCCTTGCAACTATTGCGATATCAATTCCTTAGAAATTGAGGTTGGAGCATGTGACAATAATCAAACTTTCGATATTGAAATTTTCTTAAATGCCGAGCCAATTTCAACTCCTTATAACCTAACGGTTAACGGCATTTTCCAAGGTCAATATAGCGATTCAGAATTTCCAATTACTTTGAATGGAGATTATGGAAATCAGATAGTAGAAGTTGAAGTAGTAAATACTGCGAACCCTTTGTGCTCAGCTACGGCAAGCTATCAATCCATAGATTGTTCCACCATTTGTCAATTGACTAATCCAACATTTACTTTAAGTGACTGTGATCCATTTGCTCGTTTCTCTGCTGAAATAGATTTTGATTATGGAAATCTGACTGGAGGTTTTGTAGTTTATCAAAACGGGATCTTTGTGGGCAACTATGATTACGAAGATCTACCGATCACACGACAAGGTTTTGAAGGGAATGGCGTGACTGACCATCAGGTCGTGATCCAACATGCTTCAAATGCAAATTGCACCTTAACGATCGATATAGGTATCGTTTCTTGCAATATACAGTGTGCTTTGCTGGAATTTTTCGTTTTCAATCAAACTTGCAATCAAGATGGAACGGCGAATATAACTTTCTCCATGATTCCAGTAAATACCAATTCGACTTCCTTTGAAGCTTCCTTGAATGGCGAGGACTTAGGTATCTTCCAGGTTAGTGCTGACTACTACTACACTGCGGAGAATGTAACCCTGATTGCCAATGGTGAAAATGAACTAAACGTTTGCATGATTGACGGTCCTACCTGC
Organism: uncultured Saprospiraceae bacterium; assembly: GCA_937930025.1. Lineage (GTDB taxonomy): Bacteria > Bacteroidota > Bacteroidia > Chitinophagales > Saprospiraceae > JABDJM01. The sequence goes on from CALGJW010000447.1 coordinate 6,702, forward strand.
TGCGAGACAACAGTTTTCGACGGCATCGAGTGCACTGCCTCCAACTGTGAAATATTTGACTTAATCGTTGAAGCGAATGATTGCAATGCCGATGGATTCTTTTCTGTTGACCTAGATTTCATCCATAGTAATACGAGTGATTCCTTTAACCTAGTTGGCAATGGCCTTAACTATGGTAATTTTTCCTATTCCGATTTACCGATCACCATAGATGGGTTTTCGGGAGATGGAACCACCACTTATGAATTCGCAGTTTTAGATTTAGAGGACGATACTTGTACCAATGACATAGGTTTTGGCCCAATATCTTGTCCGACTGCCAATTGCGAAATTTCGAATCTGATTGTAGCCGAGCAATCCTGCGATGGCATTCCATATGGAGTAATTAGTTTTGAAACAGCTAACCCTGGAAATGACTTCTGGGAATATTGGATCAATGGAGAATACCAAGGCTTGCATGAATTAAATGCGACCAATGCCTATTGGGTGCCGCTAGAGGGGGCTGATCCATTCATCGATAACTTGCTAGAATTATGTATCAATGATCAGCCGAACTGCTGTACTTCTACTTTCTTTGAGGTTCCAGATTGTAATGAATGCCTCATAAGCGATCTAGAAGTTGTGATCGGTGATTGTAGTGCAGATGGAATATTCCCAGTTAATCTAAATTTCATATCCGAAAACACGAGTGATTCTTTTCAACTTGTAGGTAATGGAGAAAACTACGGAAATTTCGCCTATTCAGATCTTCCAGTAACAGTTAATGGTTTCTTTATAGGAAACGGCACAAGCGAATATGAATTGATCGCTACCGATTTAGAAAACAATGATTGTCAAAACTTCGTTGAATTCGGTCCAGTCAATTGCGGAAATTCAAATTGTGAAATCAGCGAATTATTTTTGACGAATTTCGAATGCGATGGTGACGTACTATTTGCCAATCTATTCTTCGAAGTAGATAGTCCAGGCAACAACTTTTTTGACTATTGGATAAATGGAGAATTGATTGGAACGCTAGAATTAAATAGCACCAATAATTATTCTCTTAATTTGGCAACGGCCGATCCTACTGCTCTAAACACTTTACAAGTTTGCATCAACGATAATCCCGATTGTTGCTCAAGCACTACCTTCGAAGCAATTGATTGTAATCCGATAGATTGCCTAATAGAAAATCTATCAGCAAGTGGAACCGATTGTTACCCCGATGGAACCAGTGGAGTAAATATTTCATTTGAATATGATTACCCTCCAAACGAATCCTTTGAAGTTTATTTGGAAAACGAGTTAATAGGAATATATAACTATGCACAACTTCCGCTTACAGTTTTACATATCGATTCTCCTACGAATGGAGGTGTGATCCAAGTAAACCCTGTAGGCTTACCGGACTGCGCACTTATTGCCATGGTTGGACTGGGAGATTGCGAAGAAACCTATTGTATGGATTTCAATACCCTGCCAGTCGACTTAAGCTACAATAGTGGAAATGTTGGCGCATTGCCCATTGAATTATTCGAACAGGAGAACGTAATTGTAAGTTTGGATGATTGCGGTAGCAATGACTTCTTTGCTGCTGAAGTTCGTAATCCAGCTATTTGCCAAACGGTACCCTACGGAGACAATGCGTTTTACGTAGAAAGCGCCGCACTTCACTACGACTTTTCAAATTTAATGGACTTACCTAATTCGCTGAATTTTGAATATTGCGGAGAAGGAACGATTACATTAAATGATAGTACCATTATTGATTTTGGAAACGATCAAGCAGGTGTAATAATTACTCAAAATGGATTTACAGTTCAATCCTGGATCATAACTACTACGCCAACACATGGCTATGTTACTATAAGCGGAGAAGTAAGTGACCTGCTGATCTGCGGAACGGAGACTACGCTAGGACCAGTTTGTTATGATGTTATTTCAGGGCCAAGTGGAGACCAATGTTACGGATTTGAAAATTTAATTGATGGCGGCTTCTACCCTATCGGTTCTGTTGATCCATTAATTTATAATAGCGATGGTTTCGAAGTAACTCTGGAAGATGGATATTATACGAATGGGTTCCTAGGAATATCTTCCACTCCGGTTGCACCTCCCTTCAACGGCTCTATCAGCAATTATGCTATCCTTCGCGGAGGATTAAACTTTGACTTTGGCAATGTAACAGAGCCCATTGAATTTTTCAGTTTTGATTTTTCAGGAGACGCATTCGAACTAACGGTAAATGGAAATACAGTAGAATTTGATGGATTTAATCCGCTGGACTCATTAATCTCAGTTGGTAATGGTGTAGTACTTTATTATAGTAGAGAAAATTCGAACAACTGGGAAGGTTCTGTAAGCATTTTTGGGAATGTTCAAAGTTTATTAATCGTAAGTGAAGAAATAAAGTTAGATAACTTCTGTTATTTCGTAAACATTCAAAATTCCGAAGTTTGGCCTGGAGATATTAATTCTGATAACATTGCCGACCATTGCGATATTTTATATTTAGGAATTGCAAGTGGAACTGAAGGGCCTGAAAGATCCTTTCAAACCGACAACTGGTCAGGCCAAATTGCAAACGACTGGGATGAGGCATTTGAATTCCAAAGCACGAATTTTAAGCATGCTGATGCCAATGGTGATGGGATAATTAACGATGCCGATGTAGAGGTTTTAGCAATAAACTTAGGAAAAGTTCACGGGCCTCTTCCAGTATGGAATGGAACAATGGGAACAGCAGAAGATCCGCCATTATATGTAGATCTAAATGCCAATGGTCCATTAATCGCTGGAGAAGCATTTTCAGTACCAATCATGCTTGGAACATCGGATATCCCTGTTCAAGATATTTACGGATTAGCCTTCTCAATCGTGTTTGATTCTGAGGACCTAGATTTGAGCAATACTTCTTTGCTTATCAATGATTCTTGGTTAGGCTCGGATCTTTGGAAAGTTGAAAAAGTAAACCAAACTGATGGCCGAATTGATATTGGGTTGACCAGAACAGGTTTGCAAGACACCACAGGATTTGGAGCGATTGGATCTTTTACTGGAATTATTGAGGACCTAGTCGGGAAAATAATAGAAGTAGATATCGAAAATATTAAGGCTCTTTCTCATGATGAGTCTGAAGTATTGATTTTTGCTCAGGGAACAGAAGGAACCGTTACTACAGGGACTGAAAAAGATGAACTGGAAGACGGACTTCATATTTTCCCAATTCCTACCGAGCAGTGGCTACATGTTCGAAATTTCAATGAAGAAGCCATCAAACTCATTAAAATTTATAATGTGCTGGGCCAAATGATGTTGGTTGATGATACGCCCCAAGCGATCAATCGATACGATTTAGATCGACTGGTAAGTGGCGTATACTTCATTGAGTTAGAATTTAATGGTCATACTTTAATTAGAAAAATTGAAGTGTTTGACTAGGTGATTAAAAGAAAAATAGGACTGTTTTTATATAAGTTTTGTATATAACCTATGGTTAGTTAAAATCCTGAGATTGTCTCCCCCCAGAGGCAATCTCTTTTTTTGACTCCCCTTTATTCTAGATATATTTGCCAGCAAGATGATTAAAGGAACTTTACCTTACGAATTGCTGTCGCTACCTGCTTATTGGTGGACCGTTTGGTCCATTGATACCTCTGAGCTGCGTTATACGAAAGTTTTATTCGGAACTCAAAGACAGCAATATTTTTTAAAGGTCGTTGGACCGCAAAGTGTAGAAAATAAAGTTGTGGTGTATTACCATGGCGGCGGATGGATTTTCGGTTCTCCCGAACAATTTGTTCAAAATGCATTGATTTACACAAGAAAAGGATACACCGTATATATGCCTTCTTATCGGCGACTACCCTATTATGGATTCGATACCATAGAAAAAGACCTCAAAGCCGCATTAGCTAAAATTGCTGAAAATATTACTCAACCTATTACGAAATTGATATTATCGGGGATGTCAGCTGGGGCTCATCTTACTGGTTGGTTGTCAGTGCACCATTCAATAAGCTGGAAAAAATTATTTCACCGTGATGGTGTAGATGCATATATTGGTGTAGGCGCTCCACTAGACTTAGCTGGCATGTGGCAAAGTCCTGTGCTTCATAAATTAGCTGGCAAAAAAAAATCAGAACGTTTTAATCGATGTAATCCAATAAATCATTTAAGGGAAAATCATCGGTTTAAAATCATGAGTATCTCAGGAGGAAAAGATGGAATCGTTCCATATTCGGCTCAACAATCTTTTGAACAAAAGGCGCAAGAATTAAATTTAGACCTTACCATTTTACATCAATCTGGTAGCACGCATATGAATATATCTAGATGGTCCATTCCTGGCACTTCGGTGAATTTAGCTGTTAATGAATTTTTGGATAAGGTGGAAAAATGCATTAATTAATCATAGGAAAAGTAGTGGAAATTTGAAAATTTTGAAAACAAAATCCGGAGGTGAATTGACAAGATCTGAAATGCAACATTTCGGTGGACCTTATAAGTTTTGGGAAAAGTTGTTGGCTGGAGGTGTGGGTTCTAATAGATTAATCTATCAAGGAGGAATTCCGGAAATCGAATTATTAAAAAGAAATATAGAAGGCGAACTAGTTTTTATAAACTTTGAATTACTTCCAAATGGATTTATTATCCGAGCAAATTGCAATCAACGTAAATTAACTATGGGTTTAAAAATTTCTGATATAGAATCTATCACCATGAAAGCTCGACGTTTAACGCTGCATGTTGAAGATGGAATTAAAATAGTCCATGAAGGAGATATTGAAATTAGAGAAAGGTATGCTCAAGAATTCTCAAAATTTTCAGTGGTTGCCAGTGAATTCAAAGATCTAGTCCAATTCTTTTTATCCAAACAATTATCTGGGAAATTTAAATACACGGTGGTTGGTTAAAATTGAATTGTAGAAATTCAAAACCAATCTTCCGTGAATAAATCATTTTCAAAAACTTACGACGACAAATAAGAATCAAATGTAAATTGATAACCAAATTACTTTAAATCTCCTCGATACTTTAAGTAAAAAAAGTAGATTATTTGTACCTTGCTTTCGAAAGAGGATTTACCTATTGCTACCCTGCTTCCCCTTTAATCCGAGCTAAGAAACAATCTTGGGAAGGTCCTCTTTCATTTTCATATTACATTATCCTCTAATGGCTAACTGTCAATAGGTCAAATTCCCAAAGAAATCTCCCCTTGTTTTTCCTAACTAATTATTCTAAAATTTCTGGCAAGCCATCTACTCCTTGAAATTTAGCATGCATAAATGCCGTGTTCCCTTTTTTATCTTTAATTGATTTATCCGCCCCCGCTTCCAATAATAATTTGGCAATTTCTACTCTACCAAAAGTTGCTGCGTAGATTAATGCTGTGGCCCCATTTAAATTTTGAATATTCATCGAAGCGCCATTTTTCAGTAACATAGCGGCAATCTCTTTATACCCCTTAAAACTGACTCCCATTAGTGCCGTATTTCCAGCCACATCTAGGGCGTCGATATCAGCTCCTTTTGCGATCAACAATTCACTAATGGCCAATTGCTCGTGATAGGTGGCAAGAATCAATGGTGGAAATCCCTTAGCATCTTTTTTATGTACTAAATCTGGATCGCTATCTATCAAGGATTCAATTTGGTCCAAGGAGCCCTTTTTTAATAATTCAAAAAATTCCATACTGCAAATGTGTGAAAAAAAATGGATGGATCAATGCCTCAGGGCTCGATACTTAAGGAATGAAACTTCTTTCAGAAACTTTTAGAGACCTTTTGGCAAAAGTCGATTCGTAAAACACGAAAGTTGCTTGAATTCATTAAATCTTTGAATAAATGAGTGGAACAATGATGCTCTTTAGAGATAGCTATTAAAAAAAAGCAGCTGTCAAACAGGCTTTGACAACTGCTTAGTAGGTTATCGGGGTTATTAAGGATCCAATAGCGTCTATGGGGAAGACCAGCTATTTTACCTTATGACATTTTTAGTGGCTTTAAAGAATCCACCTTTTCAGTTTTTTTGAGTTATTTACACGATCTAGAAGATCAATTTGTAATCCCTTGCAATTTATGCACAAGCCATAATAAAAGAGATAAATTCTGCAGTGAAAACTAGGACTCCGATCACAAATAGTAGCATCTATCTTACCAAAAGAGGCTAACTTTTACTCATAGTACTCATTTTTAACCTTTTATGATTTCACGTGGGGATTTACCATATCTCTTATGAAACACCCTTGAAAAGTAGTTTGGATCCTTAAATCCCACCTTATAAGCGATTTCAGAGATGTTATGTTCCCTTTTTTTCAAAAGAACCAGGGCTTTTTCTAGTCGAATTCCTCGGATAAAATGGGTAGGTGATTCTCCTGTTAATGCTTTGATTTTTCTGTAAACTTGAATTTCACTTAAATCACCGGCTAATCCCAAAGCTTTAGTATTGAGTTCCGAATTCTCCAAATTTTCTAGAATGTAAGTCTTTAGCTTCTGCAGGAAATTATTCTCTAGATTTGTGGATTGATTTTCCCCTGCAGATTTAACTACTGCAAGAGAACCTTTGTACTTTTCGACCAACGCCTTTCGCTGTTGATGTATTTGATCTAATCGAATGAGAAGTTCTTCTTTATTGAAAGGTTTTACTAAAAATGCATTTGCTCCGGCCGCTAAACCGTCGTTTTTATCCTTCTGAGTAGACATAGCAGTAAGTAAAACAACAGGAATATGGCTGCTCCTTTCATCAGATTTTATAATTCTGCATACCTCATAGCCATTCATTCGAGGCATTAGGACATCTGACAAAACAATATCAGGGATAATTTCCATCACTTTATCCACTCCTTCTACTCCATCGATGGCCATATATAAGTTATAATCATCCTTTAAGACCGTTTTAATATAGTGTGCAATATCTTCATTATCTTCTATAACAACTATATGCGGTTTATCGGGATGTACCGACTCCTGTTCCGCCATTGTATGAATCGGTGTCTCTTCGATTTGCAACATCACATTTTGATCATTCAATTCCTCCCGCTTAGCATTTCTTGTAATGGGTATAGATGTTAAAAATTTAGATCCTTCTCCTATTTTACTTTGCACACTAATTGTTCCATTTACTAAGCCCACAATTTCTTTGACCAATGCCAATCCTATTCCAGATCCTATGTCTTTAGAATCGGCTGAGTGATAAAAGCGGTCAAAAATAAAAGGCAGTTCAGTTTCCGGAATTCCTCTTCCCGTATCTGATATTTGAATGTGTAAATAATCTTGATGGCTAATTGAACTGACTTTAACATGTACAACAACTTGTCCTTTTTCAGGCGTAAACTTAATTGCATTGGCAATCAGATTATTCAGTAACTGTTCCATCTTATTCGTATCAATATCCATCCAGACGGAATTGACTTCGGAATAAAATGTCAAGTTAATTTGCTTTAGTTCTGCTAAAGAATGAAATGCTTGACAAAGATATTTTAAAAAGCTAATGGCTTCTACTTGCTTCCAAGACATAGACATTTTACCCGATTCGATTTTAGATAAATCCATCAATTGATTTATCAGGCGCAATAATTTATTGGAATTCCTACTTATTATTTCCTTTTCAACTTCATTGTTTTCTATGTTCTCATTCATTCCCAAAATTGCAGTTAATGGGGTCCGAAATTCATGTGTAATGTTTGTATAAAGCTTCTTACGTTGTTCAGCAAGTTCCTTCAAACTTTGCGCTTCGATATGCTCTTTTTCCTGAAGTAATTGACTTTTCACCAAATCTATATAGGCGGCTTGTTTTGATTCTTCTATTTTCTTTCTGCGTTCAGCTAGTCCTAATGAAAATATAATTACTTCGATTACTATTCCGACTCTGAAATAAAATGTGGTGTATTCCAGTGAACCTATCCTTAAAAAAATAGTAATAAAAGAACCTATGGCCATAGCAGTCATTCCACGTACAATAAAATAACCATTCTCAATTTTAGACCTATTCAATGCGAAGCCAAAAAAGACTAAGAGTAATAAATATATTCCAGAAGTGGATAAAGTAACAATGTCTGAAATATTAGGATTAAAGTTGGAGAAAATCATCAATGCTCCATCTAAAAAATAGAGCGGAACAATTGCAATTGCCAGATACCTAAATATTTTATTCCAAAGGGGAAGCCTATCTTTTAGTTGAAGAAATTTTTGAAGAAAAAAAGTATAACTTATAATTATTATATAAACACAGAGTTTTCCAAAATAAATTAATTGCGGATTATTCGGAAAAAGAAGCGGCGTAAATATATCCGCCATACCACCCGTATTATAGGCACTATAGGCTATGATTCCGAATAAATAGGTTGAAAAATAAACGTAAGCGATATCTTTACTTAAATAGAAAAATAAAAATAAATTATAGATCAACATCATCAGCACAAAACCAATAAACAGTGCACCATTCTGTTTTTTCTGTCCTAGCTCATTTGTATAATTGATGGCAGACGCGTAAGTGATATCCAGATTTGGAATCATTTTTTTTCTGACGCAATGCCCTTTAAAATATAAAGTACAAGGTTGGTTAACAGGAACATTAAACTTTAAAAAATTTCCTCGGATTCCTGGCTTATAGGTTCGATCTGATAAAGGAGTAAAAAAACCAGCTTTTTCGGTATCAATAATTTTTCCATTAAAAACTAACACCGCATCCAGGCTTGTTAAGTGCATCGGAAAATAAACAACTAAATCTTCCGCTTCCAAGTCTTTGGAACTAAGTTGAAAATCTATCTTTCCGTAATAAAATTGATTTGGTTTTATCGATGAATTCCATTCGTCAAAATCTTGATATTCTAAATTCATCCATTCAGCAGGAGCTAAGTCTAGGTGATCGGATAAAAATAGTTTTATTTTTTCTTGAGGAATTTCTCCACTGACCTCAACATCCAACTGCTCCCTTTGAGCAAAGAGATCAGGAATTGACCAAAAAAGCCACAGAAGGCATAAAATTAATATCGTTGGTTTTTTCATTGAGGCATCGCAAAATTTGCTTCAAAGGAGCTTTATAAAAAATCATTAAAGTCTTAGAAACTTTCCCAATATCGGAATTTCCACATTGATTACCATCAATTTGCTCCCCAAAATCGACGAATACCTATTAATTCAATCCTATGTGAATTAGATCTATATGATTACATTAGCTAGACTAAAATAATTTATCATCAATCCGTTTATCAGGAATCTGAAGCGTTCATTTCAGATTAATAAAACCGGAGATATAAATTTGGCAATAATAAATTAACAATATGCGCTTTGAAAACTTCATCACTAGTCAGACAGGATCTATTCATTTTATAGTCTCCATTATTGCTTTGATACTTGGCACCCTTGTGCTTTTTTTAGAAAAAGGAACTTCGATTCATAAACTGATTGGGAAATTTTATGCGCTTGCCATGTTGGCCGTTCTAACCACTGCCTTTATGATGTATAATCTTTTTGGGAAATGGGGGATTTTTCATTGGGCTGCATTAGTTAGTTCTTTTGCCTTGCTTGCAGGACTATTACCGATTTTTCTAAAGCGACCCGTCAATAATTATCGTTCACTGCATTTTAGCTTTATGTATTGGAGTGTGATGGGATTATATGGTGCATTTGTTTCAGAAACCCTAGTAAGAATGCCCAAGGTAATTGAGGAAGGTGGAATCCCAAACGAAGTCTTTTACAAAATGACAGGAATAGGAACAGCGTTAGTGATGGGGCTAGCCGTTTTCTTTTGGATTAGATTAAAACCAAAGTGGGAGGAGAAATTTGGTCATAAATAAAATTTTCTTTAAGAAAGCGAAATTAAAAACTATGATTAAAAAATATTTTCCATTACTGACATTGATGGTCATGAGTATTTCCACTGATCTACGGAGCCAGTCTTCAGAAACAATACATTTTGGTTTTCACCTTAATCCAAACCTATCAATTCCTATTTACGACGCAGTTAAAGATCAGAGTCATAATAATGGCTACCAATTAAACTTAGGAGGAGATCTGTTTATTGATCTAAATAATCGTATTCAATTAATAACCGGAATTTCATATAATTTTCAAAGTATCAATCAGATTGATTACGGGTTGATTTTCCTTTGTGATATAGATGTTGCTAACGGAGCTATACCTGAAATTGAAATGGAGCCAACCTCAAAATCCTACTTAAAAGATGAATTTAATATGCATTATCTGGGGTTGGGAATTGAATCTAGATTTAAATTTTCTGACAAGGCGAATCATTTATTTTATAAAATTGGAATTGACAATCTATTCCATCTTTTTAATCACGATGTCTCTAATCTTTCCGAATGCGGAAACCCTTTGCGCGTAATGATGTCCACGCCAGAAAATTCTCCGAGTAAATTCATTCTGCAATTGAAGACAGGATTCGGATACGAATTTAATATTGGTAATGAAAATAAAATGTATTTAGAAACTCAATTGAAATATTCTGCCAATCAAGTCTTGTCAGCGAGTTCTATTACCGGCCAGCAGTTTCAGCCAAGAATAGTAAATGTAGGGATGAATGTAGGGATGATGTTTTAGTCAATCACCTTACTCCTCAAAACATGGAGTCCTTCTATGCGCTCCATCCACCAATGTAGTTTCATGATCTATCGTAAAGTTAAATTCCTTGGCATCTCTCAAACGTGAATATTTTATATAGTCCCAATCTCCAGAATGTCTGAGGTTGAATAAACCAAATTTCTTGCCGCGGTAATATTCATAATATTGGTCTATAAAGCTTGGATTGGGCCCATCATCTTTGAGTTCACTAGTGTTATAAATTAAGTGTGTCCAATCATTTTTTCCTTCATACTTCATAGCCCTTGCTTTGGCATCTGCACTAAAGTAGACGGATAAGCGCAAGGTCTCATCTTCATCCGATTGAAAACAAATGTATGTTCCTTCCTTCGCTCTTCTATTAGCAAGATCGATTGTTCGATATGAACTAAATTGCTCCAGTTCTTTTTTACTTATATCTACAATTTCGCGACGCATCAATTCTACAACATGCTCCTTCTGTTTCAAATAATAGTGAGAACCACGACCCTTAAAATTTGATCGGAATGCTAAAGATGCATCTTGAGGAATTTCTAAAGATGCCCAATCCTTTTTATTTATATTGAAATAATTGAAGTCCCGGGCCAACAATAAATGCTCTGGAAATTGTGGCGATATTAAATTGATTTCAGTTTTGGGAGTGCCTGTTTGGGGATCTTCTTCAAATACTTCAGCAAGGATGCCGATTGAAAAGTTGGATTTTTCTTGTTTGCTTTTGGCGATAGATTTACTTAGCCTTTCTCTGGCCTCCTGCGTTTTCGCATTATTCGCATTTTCACAAGCTAAGAAGCCACTTAACAAAAGTAAGGCGCCACCGAGTAACACAGAATAAATCTTCATTTTTGTGATTTGACCAAAGATAGGGATTGTTTTTTTCTAGCTGATGCTTGTATCCAAAAAAAAATAGGCAGTCAGAACAAACCAACTGCCTATTCAATTCTAGCTGTTACATTTATTTTTTAAAGAATCTTGTACTCGTAATTTGGTCTTCATTACTCATTCTAAGAAAATAAATTCCGGAAGGCAACTTAGCAATGTTTTTGTTTCCTAAAAAACTTGATTCGTTTTTATTTATCAAATCCTTTGCTACTACCCTACCTTTCAAATCGACAATTTGTAATTCTACTTTACCATTGAAGGAACTATTTAACTTAAAATTTAAAAGCTCCTCCACAGGATTTGGAAATATAAATAACTCTCCGAGTTCAGAAATATTTCTAATTAGCGATGGCATAGCATATTCATAACAGCCAATATCTACGATTCCCACTCTTTGGTTCCCGTCTAAATCTGTTAATGGTGCACCAGCATCTATTCCCGCATCAATGCAAGGACTATCCTCTAAAAGATGAAAATCTAAATCGCCCTCATCCACGAATAAAGGATCGGCACCTAAAATATCCGTTGTTCCAAAGATGTCGACTAAAGTTTGATCACTACTAAAGTTTCCTCCAGTACTTGTTACAGTTGGAGAACCAGCTTCAATCTCATAATCATTTCCACCAGGATTATGTAGCAAAACGTTTTGTAGGGAAAGACTGACGGTTAATGTATCATCATCGAAAGTTGCGATTCCCGCGCCAATAGGAGCGGAGTTATTTACAATAGTCGAATTTCGTATGATAACATCCGTAGGCATCACTCCTCCACTATTTATAGAGATCGCTCCACCTGCACCACCCGTAATGCCAGAATTGATATTATTGTTAAACAAACAATTTTCAATGACCGAATCAAAACCTCCAATATTTAATGCCGCTTGTGCGTTGGCGAAATTTACCTGTATGACGGAATTTGTCAAAGTAAAAGTTGCCACATCAGCTGAATCCTCTACCACATAAATCGCTGCGCCAAAATCTCCATCATTTCCTTCAAAAAAACAAGCATCAACGTCTACAAACAAACCGCCGAAAAATCCAATTCCTCCTCCATTTGCATCGTCACCATCCACGGCACCATTATTTCGAAAAAGTGAATTTTTTACTTGACAAGAAGTGGTATCATTTTGACCGGAAATTCCGGCGCCAAGTCCCATTGTTGTATTCATTAAAAACTCACAATTATCAATTTCTGTCCTGGCTTTAAATCCCATGTAAACAGCTCCTCCGCGGGTTTGGCTGGTATTTTCTTGAAGTGTTGAATTCGTAATTCGCATGGTAGAGGTCTCCTCGTAAGTATTTACTCCACCTCCCCATCTCGCACTATTTCCAATGATCATACAGCTATCGAGTACTACAAGACTTGTAACGCTAGAACGCATATGAATCGCACCACCTGTTGAGGACAAAGCTGAATTATTTATAAAGCTGGAGTTCGATACAATTCCCTCTGCATTATTAAAATAAATTGCCGCTCCTCTTTGAGCAGCATTATTTTCCGAAAAACTACAATTACTGATGACAAAATCTCTAGTTCCGGCGAAATACAATCCGCAGCCATTTCCTCCACCATTTTCTTCAAATACACAATTAGTTATTGATGTTCCCGACGAGCTAGCATTTCTAGGATATACGGTTCCGAACCAGCCGTAGTTATCCTTAAAAACACAATCAGATAAAGTGATTGCGCCATAGGTTAAGATGGCTCCACCTCGCCTATCATCATCAGCTCCACTTCCGTCTAAAGTATTTCCTCCTGAAAAAGTAAAACCACTTATTACAGTTGCTGCAGAAATAGTATCGGTTAGGTTAATAATGTGTTTAACATTATCGGTTCTGTTTGAATTAAAATTACCAGGTGTATCATCTCCTGATAAATCTCCAGACAGTACTGTCAGATTAGTTGTAATATCTCTATCCGCAAGCGTGGTTTCTGTACCTGCAAATCCACCGTATAGTTTGAGGTCTTGAAAAAAGGTAAAACTATTGTCAATTGAAGGTGTACCGACCCCAGGTTTATACACACCTGCGGCTACCCAAATTTCTCCATTGAGAGCGGCATTATTTAGGGCTTCTTGTAAATCGGTATAGGCATTGGCCCAAGAAGAACCATCGTTCGCTCCACTGGCATCATCGTTAACAAAAACTTGTGCTGTTGCAATTTGGCTAATAAAAAGCAGGATCACAGACAGGAATAAATTTGTAAATGTTTTCATTTGATTTGTTTTTGATTCAAACTGGATAACTAAATATAGGATTAAAAAATAAGTTGACCTATTTTTTTTTAGGTTAGAATTCAAATGGCCAGCAAATAGCAATTTGGCCAATGACTAAGGCTTTATTAGAGTATTTTTTTCCTCAGTAGGGTTGAGGAAAATGTCAAATTTATTATTCGACATTGTTTAAAGGGTAGCATACTTGGTTAGTAATGCGAGTTAATCTACATTGGTTTTCTATTTCTACGAAAACTCTTTTTACTATCTTGATATTTTACAATCTTCGTATGGTGGATGGAATCGCAGCCTTACAGGCTGCCAAATTAGGCGCCTCTTATCTTGGGGCGGTGCCCCAAGTTCTAGAATTCCAGCCCTTCAGGCTGATTTAAATTAGTTGCATTCCGCTTGGGTAGATAATTGTATACTAAGGAATATACATAGACATGTTGGCTTGTAATTGTCAAGCAATTTATTCGTAGGTTGTTAAATTAGTGTTTAGCATACACGTTTTTCGACATTGTGCCGAAAGCCAATTGCTGCGAAGCAAATTGCATCTTTGGCAACTAGTCGGCTCCAAGGTGGGTTGTACATATTGGACTCCTACTCTTTTTTACGAAAATCTGGATTCACAGTTAACCCAAATTGCAAATAGGTTTTTCCGAAGGACGACAATTGTTGGCGGAGTATTCCCGCTTGCACATTTATCATTTTATTTACTTGATAACCCAGTCCTCCATAAAGTCGATTTCGATCGAAGAAAGTTCTTTTGCTATTGACAAATATTTCATCATACAACCCAATAAATAAAGCTTTAGGTTCCATTTTCTTTTTGTTGATTGGAATGAAGGCCATCAATCTATAGCGAAATCTAGTTCTATAGTCTTTATTTACCCAACGTTGTTCTAGTCGATATCGATGTTCGAATTTTAATCGATCGATCTGATTGGTAAGGATCATTTGTTGAAAAATCCGATGTTCCTTTACTTCAGGTTCCTTTTGCTCACTTAAATAATCAAAGGAAGGAATGAATCCATAGCCAGCGGTCAAAATGAAATTACTTTTTATGTGAAAGTTCAAACCGGTTCGAATCAACAATTGCTCGCTATTTGTTGGCGCGATCGTATGATTTCGATGTTGAATTTCTGTATGAATACTTAGCTTGTCTGAAATTCTGTTTTGGCCGAAGTACATGATCCAATTGCCGACATCATCGTTTTGTCCGTTAAGAGAAAAGGAAGCGAAGCATAAAACAGCTAAGGGTAAAATAAAATTTTTCATTTCGATTAAATTAAAAAACTGGAAGTTGCATAGCACAGCTTCCAGTTGGAAATAGATAACGTTAAATTAAGCATTTTCAAAATTGAAATGCAATATTTTCGCTAATTAGCTTTAAAGAAATGATACCTCTCCTGTTTTCACATCGTACATCGCTCCAACAATATCAATATCACCATCCTCGTACATTTCGTTTAGCACAGCACTTTGTTGTTTGACATTTTCAACGGTGAGTTGAACATTTTGAACTGCAACTTGATTTACGAAGGCAATGTTTTTTGAGGAGCGTTCTTCACCTGGCTCTGTTTTTATTAAATCCACAGCTGGCTGAATCTTAGCTAATAGTTGGGTAAGATTTCCAAGTTCTGCACCATCGCAGGCCCCTTTCACTGCACCGCAGGAAGTATGGCCCAAGATTACTATTACTTTGGAACCAGCCAATTTACAAGCGAATTCTAAGCTCCCCAGAATATCGGGATTAATAAAATTGCCTGCTACTCTGGCATTAAATATATCTCCTATTCCTTGGTCAAAAACCACTTCCGTAGGAATACGAGAATCGATACAACTCACTATTGAAGCAAAGGGATATTGCCCTGTCGCAGTTTGTGAAATTTGTTCGTGAAAATCTCTATTCAAACTTTTCTTTTGGGTAAATCGTTCGTTACCCTCCTTTAACATAGTTATAGCGGCAGCAGAATTAATTGATGATTGGGAAGCTGCCGTTTGAGTGATTGTTTGTGCGCTCATTTTTATACGTTTTTAACTGTAATTTTTGATTTCTTAGTTGGTTGGACTGAATGAATTGCGAATGCTTTTTCCATTGCTTTTATTTGATTTACAATTCCTTTTTGTTTACGCTCTAAAATGGTTAAATCAATATCTCTGAATTTCGCATTGGTCTCAAACTCTTCGATTATTTCGATTACATCTTGATCAATATTGATACTCCTCGTTGCGTCAATGGTAACTTTTGAACCATCAGGAATTTGTGCCAATGCTCTTTGAATACTTGCCTTGTTGATAAAAGTAACATCCTCTGCTAATTCCATTCGGATAATACCATCTTTCATGTGCTCTTTCGTTTCAAATAAAAATGGCTTTTTGTAATTGTTATAAAGGACATAGAAAATTGCCACAACCATTCCCATTCCAATTCCCATAAGCAAATCGGTAAAAACGATTCCTAAGATGGTCACCATGAAAGGAACAAAATGACTTTTCCCAAGCTTATACATGGACTTATAAAGAGATGGCTTAGATAATTTATATCCTACTAAAAATAAAATTGCCGCTAAACTTGCCAACGGAATCAAGTTTAAAATAAAAGGAATGGCCATAGCACAACCTAGCATTATAAAACCATGTAAGATTGCTGACATTTTTGTTTTACCGCCAGATTGAATATTAGTGGAGCTTCTTACAATTACTTGAGTGATCGGAAGACCTCCTATTAATCCAGAAACAATATTTCCGATTCCTTGCGCTTTTAATTCTCTATTGGCAGGCGTTACTCTTTTCATCGGATCCAACTTATCTGTCGCATCTAAACAAAGCAAAGTTTCTAAACTTGCAACCACCGCGATGGTCAAACCTGTCAACCAAACTGCGGGATTTCCTATGGCCGAGAAATCAGGAAATGAAAATTGGTTAAAAAATCCACTTAATGAATCTGATACTGGAATAGATACTAATTGACTGGCTTTCAAACCAACGATCTCAGAACCCTGAAAGAATAAGCCTAAGAAGATCCCCAAGGCAACTACTACTAAAGGTCCTTGCACTAGTTGAAACAACTTGATTTTTTTCATAAAAGGCTGTTCCCATAAAATTAGTATCAAAATAGAAATAGAAGTGATTATTATCGCACCCGGAGATATCATCTCGAACATGTAATACAATTCTGAAAACGTGTTATGTCCATCCGGTTGTGCGAAGCTTAAACTTCCTTCGTAATCTTTGTCATATCCAAAGGCATGTGGAATCTGTTTTAAAATGATAATCAAACCGATTCCTGAAAGCATGCCTTTAATGACAGAAGAGGGAAAATAGTATCCAATGATTCCAGCTTTAGCAATTCCTAATAAGAATTGAAAAACCCCACCGATGACAACGGCCATCAAAAAGATCTCAAAAGCTCCTAATTCCTGGATAGCGGTTAATACGATTACGGCCAAACCTGCAGCTGGACCACTAACTCCTAATTGTGATCCACTCATTGCACCAACAACGATTCCTCCAACAATTCCAGCTATAATTCCTGAAAAAAGTGGCGCTCCTGAAGCCAAAGCTATACCTAGACATAAGGGGACAGCAACAAGAAAAACAACGATTGAGGCGGGCATATCACTCTTAAGGTGACTAAACATCCCATTTTTATTAGAATTACTCATACTTTAAAAATTTTACGATCAAGCAGCACAATGCAATATTAGCGCATGAAGCGTAACGATCTGTTAAGAAAATAAGCTATGTATTATTGATTAGGTAGGAGCCTTAGCTCCCATTACGATGCAAAGAAAAGAACTTTTATCGATAATAGCAATACTATCATGAATAATATTTTTACTTTCTTTCATAAGAGGGATACCTTTTATCTAAAAATCCTAACTTAGCCTGAGATTTACCGTAACTTATAAGTACAAGTAAACCAATACTAATGTCTATTGCCATTAAAATAGATCTCAATGATCGCCTGTATCTACGTGATCCCCAGCAAACTGAGCTGGGACAAAAGATTATTAAGCATGGCATACTATTGATGGATGAACTTGGGTTCGAATCCTTCAACTTCAAAAAGCTAGCGAAAGCTATTCAATCAACCGAAGCATCGATCTATCGTTATTTCGAGAACAAACATCTACTCCTTATATATCTAGTGAACTGGTATTGGGAATGGGTGAGTTATTTGATCGACATCCATACCAAGAATATTGAAGATGCGCGGAAGCGTTTGAAAATTATCATCGATACCTTTGTGTATGCCTCCAAGGAAAACCCTACAGTTGAATACGTCAACGAAAGTGTGTTACACAAATTAGTTATTGCAGAAGGCACAAAGACCTATCACACCAAATTAGTAGATGCAGAAAACAAGGATGGCTTTTTTGGAAACTATAAGCGTCTTGTGGAAAAAGTAGCAGAGGTAATCCGGGAATGCAATTCCAAATTTGAATACCCGCTTTCGTTATCCAGCTCACTTTTCGAAATGGCGAATAATCATATTTATTTTGCGCAGCATTTACCGCGTTTAACGGATGTCAGAATTGTTGGGGAGAATTTTGATGAGGTGGAGAAAATGTTGGAGAATTTTGCTTTTGGGGTTTTGGATCGGTGAAAGTCAAAATTACAAAGTCAAAAATTAAAAGTCAAAAGTGTCGAAAATATTTTGAGTCGAATGTTCGGTGAGGGGGGGCTGGGTGCTGGTTTGGGTGCTGGGTTCGAATGTTTTTTGAGTCGAATGTTCGGTGAATGATTTTCATAGAACAATTTTTAATCTTTTATACATTTCCAATTTAAAGCCCCAGAGGGGTGACCTATTTATAGCCCAATGCTACCCGACCACATCGAGCCCCAGCGGGGTGAAATGTTTTTAATCAGTGGCTACCTCTACCCAAGATTTAGCATCGGAGGCACCTTGTGAATTCAGTAATCAATGTTAGACGAGTTCTTTTTTCCCTTAAAGATCTTAGAAAGCACACCACCCTTCTTAAAATTAATACCAATACTACTATACACACTAATACTCGCAGGAAGCTTATTGACTACAGGAATATTAATATTTAGTCCTGTTGCAAAAATCCTATAACGACATTGCACATTAGCAAAGATTCCAAAGCCATCCGTATTAACATTCCAATTATCTTTGATAAATTCCTTCGCAAAACTTCTCACAACCAATACTCCACCCCCTACCTCAAAATCAAGATCGTTCCGATTATCCCGTCTTAGAACTATGTTATACCCCAAATGATAATTGGATTGAAAAGCAAGTAGTTTGAGATTATCGATATATGTCGTATCTCCGGCATCGTTCAAGTGAAAACGATAAGGAAAATCATCTGAGCCAAATCCCGCTCCTCTACGAAGTCTAGTAGCATTCAAGTATACCTTTTTATTGTCATTAAAATAATACACCTGGAAATAAACGCCGGTATACTAACAGGTAATTACGCCTACCCAA
>CALGJW010000448.1 GCA_937930025.1 uncultured Saprospiraceae bacterium
CTGGAGGTGCTGGCAGAGGAGTTTGATCATAGATATCTATGGCCTCAAATTCAATATTGCTATTGAATTCTAATGTAGCCCAGCTGTTTTTCTGCATTCCGAAGAAGCAAAAAATTAGTAAGGTTGAAATAATTGAAACTTTCATTTTGGATTTATTTTGGAATTCTGAATTTATTTACCTCAAAGATAGGGGGTGATTTGGCCTAGTACAACCCCATATTCATGTGGTTGTATTTAGAATTGGCTTTTAAAATTGGGAATAACCCTAGTACAGAAACCAGAAAGAAACTATACTATAGGTTATTCCTCTAAACCAATTCACGGGCTGACGCCCTATTTTACTTGAACTACTTCAAATGCGAAGCTGTTATTATTTGTGTCTCTCATGTTTTCTGGAAAAGGCTCCGTAAATCTCATTGGACTCATTGAAGCGATTGTGAATTTCATACCACAAATTCTAGGTTTATTAGGATCAAAACTGATTCCATGAGCATTTTTTACAGTCTGATTGGGAAGCACTATGATCTGTGATCCCACTTTAAGATTTAAACCGCCACCGCCTTGAACTTGATCTGTGTATCTAAAATACATCATTGCTCTTGGGCCATCGTAGTTCACTGGAACATCAGCCTTTACTGTGGCGTTTTCCCATTGAGCACTATGCCATCCCTCTTCTATGGCGCCTAACGCAATTTTCCCATTTTCCGTGTGAAGAAAAGTTTTTGTTAATCGATTCTGAAGTTTATAAAAATTGGTTCCACTTACACGAATAATACTCCAATGGGCACTTTGAGAACCAGGACCAACCGAGCTCGAAGCTTCTAGTTTTCCATTGTTAGAACGGAGGTAACTATTTTTCCAACGGTTCTTGATCATTTTGTAGCCATCCTTCCCAAGTTCAAAAGTCCATTGGCCGCTATGCCACCCATTTTTTCCCAGAGAGGATGCTTCTACGTCACCATATTCAACATGAATAAAAGATCCCTTCCAACGGTTACGAATATTTACAAAATTTTGATTGCTTGAAGATGCACTTGCACTAACACCGGTAGTACCCATTTGAGCGGATTGTGTAGCAGCTGGTTTGTTTTTTTCTTCCATTCTTTCTTCTAATAGTTCCTTAAAAATTCCTTGAGCTTCTACAGTTGTCGAAAAAAGGCAGAATAATAATGTTAAATAAATTAAATTTTTCATTGTATTGATTTTAAGAGTTTTTATTTATTGATTTTCAACTTTAAGTGATCGAGATACTTTAATTTTTACCTCAACTTTATCACCATCCTCCTCAAAATTTAAATAAAGATCTTTTCCACTATTGTCTACTGTTTTTAGGTCTAATATTGCTGAGGCAGTACCTAAGTTGTCATCTGAACTAGTATCATCATCTTCCCACATATGTCCGGATACCTTTAATGTTGCTGATTTACCTTCTGGTAAAGTAATTATAAATGGTTCTCTCATCGTATAGGGTCTTGAGGAATTTTTCGTTAATTCCCAAGCGTCATATTCATCGATATCTAAAGCTGTTTTATTTTTTCCGTCACAAGCGAATTTCACATAACCATAATATTCGTTTGCCGATCCGGCTTCTCCGCTACTCACTTTAATACATTTGACATGAACAATTTTTACATCATAATCGTATTTTAATGGCTTCGCTCTTGTTTCATCGTAGTTAACAGGAACGTCAGATTTTACTGAGCTGTTTTCCCACTGGGCACTGTGCCATCCATCTTGAATTGCGCCTAATTCAATATTTCCATTTTCAGTATGAAGAAAAGTTTTGGTCAATCGATTCTGAATTTTATAATATCTAGTCCCGCTTACAGGAATAATTTTCCAATGCGCGCTATGTGAGCCTAGGCCTACTGCATTTGAATTTTCAAGTTTTCCATTAGTTGCTTTCAAATAAGAATTTTTCCAGCGATTTTTTATCATTTTATATCCGTCCTTTCCTTGTTCGAAAGTCCATTGCGCGCTATGCCAGCTATTTTTTCCAAGACTTGATGTTTCAACTGGCCCGTTCTCGACATTAATGAAATTTCCTTTCCAACGATTTTTGATATTGACAAAATTTTGATAGTTGTAACTGGAAGAGGTACCTGCTGTGGCAGCGCCAAAGGTCGTCCCTGCTGTAGTTGTTTGTGTCTGAGTAGGTTTGTTTGTTTGTTCTTTTGTTTTTGCTACGCGATCCATTAGCGATTGAGCATCAATAGCTGATATGCAAAAACAAAGTAAAAGAGCGATATAAATTATATTTTTCATCGGATTGATTTTTAAGAGCTTTTGCTTAATAGTTTTCAACTTTAAGTGATCGAGATACTTTAATTTTTACCTCAGCTTTATCACCATCCTCCTCAAAATCTAAATAAAGATCTTTTCCTTTATTGCCTACTGTTTTTAGGTCTAATGTTACAGAGGCAGTACCTAAGTTGTCATCTGCACTAGTATCATCTTCTTCCCACATATGTCCGGATACCTTTAATGTTGCTGATTTGCCTTCAGGTAATGTAATTACAAATGGTTCTCTCATCGTATAGGGTCTTGAGGCATTTGGCGTCAATTCCCAAGCGTTATCCTCATCGATATCTAAAGCTGTTTTGGTTTTGCCGTTACAAGAGAATTTTATACGACCATAATATTCGTTTGCTTGTCCAGCTTCAGGACCACTTACTTTAATACATTTGACATGAACAATTGAAACATCATAGTCGTATTCTAATGGCTTTAATTCTCTGAAAAAATTACTTCCTTCTAAATCAACTTTTGCTGGAAGTTTCATACGGTTAACTACATATTCATGCATCACGGCCTTTAGGATTTCAGCTTTCTTTTCAATGTCTTTATCATCAGGAAAGAACTCCTTTGTAAGTAAATCTGAAATGGGCATTAAATCCAATTTGATAGGTGCTGGTGCAGTTTCTATGTTAGAGTTCCATTTTGCATAGTCATTTGCATTGCCTCCAGTAATATAGGTTCTTGCGGAAAGATTAGTAACACTTTGTTCTTCCTTACCTTCTTGTTGGTAACCGAATGACGCGTTCGCCCCAACCTCTACTGCTTTTATGCAAGCAGATACGCTTGATTCGAAATCTGCTTTTGTCATTCTTGCATTTTCATAGGTACTTCGGGAAAGTTCGTAAAGTGAAATGAATCTTCCTCCAAAAGTCACTGTTTGAGTCAGATGCGTTCCAAAATTTTTATAAATGTTTGTGTAGGCAGCTTTTACGGAATTGAGCGATGAAGGAACTTTGTCTCCTTTTTTTTCAGGTAAACTTATGGCAGGCATTGAGGAAGGCACTTTTAGTTGCTCAACAAATCTTCTGAAATTTTTATCTAATTTCAATCGATACTTCTGATTGGTTTTGTTGTCAATCCAAGTTTTATTCAAAGAGACTTTATATAGCTCATTTGAAGCCTGCTTATAGGTATATACATTTTCAGTACCAAAACTATTTCTGTTCATTTGAGACATACTCGCACTACCTGATCCAGATGCAATTCCTGGAACAGATACACTACCACCAATAGATCCTCCAAACGTCGTTGCGAATTCACTATATGTCTCTATCGTTTTTGTACTTTCAATCGTCTCACTTGAACCAATGCTTTCGAACTTAGTTCCAAATGGAATGATGTATTCACTTTGATTACCGGCAATTTCATCTGAGTCGATGAGCTCTATTGCTGACATTCTCGCACGCTTAGATTTATTAACTTGAAGTGGGTCAACAAAGATTATATCAACGCCAGTACCAATCCAATTTTTGGCTGCAAGTGGTCTGATAGAAGAAATCGTTGATGCTGCAAAAGTCAAATTCATCAAACTCATCGTAAATGGTTTGTAGTCATCTCTATACTCACTAGGGAAAGGTCCTGTGGGTCGTATAGGATCTTCGTCTACGATAGGCGCTTCTGCAACTTCTTCCACTTCTTCTGTAGCCCGACCTGAACGAACCATCCTTGGATCAGCTGCTGCGACCTGTTCTTGAGCAACTGGCTGACTCACTTGCGCAGCAGCTCCAGGAGACGGGAGGGATACTGCTTGCCTGTTCGCAGCAACATTAGCTCCTGGAGGTGGGATGTTTCCTCCACTGGCGCCTCCTTCATTAATGGAAGTTGGAGCAGAGAATGTTCCTGCTTGTTGGTCATAAATAATGTACTCTGATCCTCGGAAAAAGTAAATTGATCCGTTTTGAACATTAATTGCAGCATCAATGCTGTTATTCCAATGAGCAGGTAATCCCCAAGAAGCAAGACTAGTTACTGGTCCATATGCCTGTGTGTTGGAATCGTAGGTTACAAATTCTTGAGCATGAAAAAGATATACCACACCCGGTTGCCAATCTACGGCAGCATCAATTTGGTTATTCCAATTGGGCGGTAATCCTCCCCAAACATCTCCTCCTGTTATACTTTTGGAATTGATATCCAAAGTCAAATAACTAGAGCCACTAAATAGAAGGATTGTTTGTCCATCAAAAGAAGCAGCAGCAGTAATGCCTGGCCAAGATGCTGGCCAATTTGTTATGGCCGTAATTGGAATAACATCTTTTGATTCTCCTCCATAAATGGTGAATTCGCCATTCTTGAATAGCATACTGCCGGCGGTAACATCCATAAAGGCAGCGTCAATGTCTTGTCCAAAGGCCCCGGGAAGGTTCCATTGAGCGAATAAGCTCTGGAAGCCAAATAGGGCCAGCAGTAGAAACAGTTTTTCAAAATAAGTTTTCATTTTTTCTGGTTTTTTGATCGCAACTATCCTAGCGATCAACAGTTAAAAGCTGAAGGCTAGGGTAGTTACAAGATTGAAATTTGAATAGGTAAATTTTATTTTCTAAGTGCGTCGTTTTTCTTTAAGACCGCTTTTACTTTTCCGGACTTGCATACTTGAAATACTAATTCGTCTTTAGCATTTCGTGCATTTACATCAGCACCTGCAGTTATTAATGCTTCAGCTAAGGACGCGCCATTTTGCCCAGGTTTTTTCCTCATAGCTAAAAGATGTAAAGGAGTATCTCCTGAGGTGGAAGTAAGTGCATTAACATCAGCATTATGTTGAATTAACATATTGGCAATTGAAAGATTAATATTATTTGCAGCGATGTGTAGCATTTTGTAACCCGTACCCGGAACAGTATATGCATTTGGATCTGATCCTGCTTCTAGTAATATACCTGTTATCGTAGATAATCCCTGTGAGATAGCTGTATACAATATAGTTGGGGAGGTCAAATCAACTCCATTATTCGCTAATTGTTTTACAACGGTATGAGCATTATATTTTACGGCTGGCTCAACTGCTGCATTTTGATCAGCACCATTTTCAAACAATAAGGCTGTGAGCTTTTCATTTCTATGTTTTATTGCTGGCTCCAATAGTGATGGTGCTGTCGCGTCTGCGCCTGCTGAGATAAGTTGTTGAACAATAGAAACATTCCCAGTTGTACAGGCCTTCTTGATAAAGCTTGGATTAGTACCATCTGCTCCTTTAGTCAAAAGTTGAGTAAGAATAGTTTCGTCATTATTTGTAATACATATTTCCATTCCATTGTTTGGATCTGCACCTGCTTCCAATAACATTCCTACTAGTTCTCCATTTTGAACTTCTACGGCTTTGGAAATATAAGCTGCCGGAGAAGCATCCGCACCTGCTGCTAAAAGTTGCTTGGCAATTGCTGTTTGGTTGTTCATTATTGAAGCCTTAATACCATTATTGGCATCAGCTCCTGCTCCAAGAAGTAAGCCAACCATTTCACTATTATCAGATTTTACAGCTCTGGCCATATATTTGGCAGGAGAGGCATCCGCACCTGCTGCTAAAAGTTGTTTAACGACTTGATTCATATTTTTGTCAACAGCAACCGCGATTCCATTATTGGCATCAGCCCCTGCCTCCAAAAGCATTGTAACTAATTCCCTGTTTTCTAATTTTATGGCGGTTGAAATGTAGGCTGCGGGACTAGCGTCTGCCCCTGCTGCTAATAACATTTTATTAATTTGGATGTTTCCGCCGCCTACGGCTTTTTCCATGCCATTATTAGGATCTGCACCTTTTTCCAAAAGTTTAGCAACTAATTCAGTTGAGTTTATCATACATGCCGTATTGATGTAACTAGGAGGAGTAGCATCGGCATTTGCTTCTAAAAACACTAGGGCCATTTTAGAATTAGGCATTTTCATTGCAGTAGCCATTCCTGTATTTGCATTCGCACCTGCTGCTAAACATGCGTTAACAAGTGGAAGATTTTTCCCTTTTACAGCTATGGGTAGAATTGGGTTAGCTTCAGCTCCAGCTTCAATTAATTTTTTTGCGGTATTGTATTTCCCAGCTTTTGCAGCTGCCATTCCTCCTTTGTTGGGATCGGCTCCCTT